>CAMBXJ010000067.1 GCA_945871455.1 Asaia bogorensis | reverse complement strand
CTGCACGGCCAGGCGATCGATCGCCCCGGCGAAGGGTTGGTCGTGGAGGCCCACGCCCCCGATGGCACGATCGAGGCCGTCTCGCTCCCCAACGCGCTCGGCTTTGTGCTGGGTTTGCAATGGCATCCGGAATGGCGCTGGGCGGAGCTTCCCGCCAGCATTGCCATTTTCCGCGCATTCGGCGAAGCATGCCGCACGCGCGCAAAATCCTTTGGAAAGGCTGCATAAATGGATCTGAAACTGGCGGGCAAGACGGCCCTGGTCACCGGCGGCTCGAAAGGGATCGGCCGAGCGACGGGGGAAGTACTGGCGGGAGAGGGGTGCAATGTGATCCTGGTCGCGCGCGAGCAGGGCACCCTGGACGAGGCCGCCGCCGCGATCCGCGCTCGCCATCAGGTGAATGTGCGGGTGATTGCCGCCGATTTGTCGAGCGATGCCGCCGTCCGCCGCGTGGCCGACGAAGCCGGCGCGCTGGATATCCTGGTGAACAACGCCGGCGCGATTCCGCCGGGCGACGTGCTGTCGGTGGACGATGCGCGCTGGCGCCAGGCGTGGGACCTGAAAGTGTTCGGGTATATCTCGTTCTGCCGGGTGATCTACGCGCAGATGAAGGCGCGCAAGGCCGGCGTGATCATCAACGTGATCGGCGCGGCGGGGGAGAAATTCCCGACCAACTACATTGCCGGCGCGGCGGGCAATGCGTCCCTGATGGCGTTCACCCGGGCCTTGGGCAAGGGCGCGCCGGCGGACGGTCTGCGGGTGGTGGCGATCAACCCGGGTCCGGTGGAAACCGATCGGCTGGTGATGCTGCGGCGGGCGGAAGCGCAGGAGAAGTTCGGCGATCCGGAACGGTGGCGGGAACTGACCTCCAACATGCCGTTTGGGCGGGCGGCGACTCCGGCCGAGATCGGGAATGCGGTGGCGTTCCTGGCGAGCCCTATGTCGGGGTATACGACGGGGACGGTCTTGACGATTGACGGGGGCGGCTAGACCCCGGTCCGGCGGGCATGGAGGGAGCAGCACGGATCAGGCCAATATCTGCTTGAGCCGCGCTTGACGCGAGCCGCCGAAAGGACAAGGCGGGGCCTGGATTTTATCACGATCCCGTCGGTAGGCCACAGCCGCTTCCCATACACTTGCAATGTAGCCCGCCGCAATATGTGGGTAGTATAATATGTTGCGTCTCGGGGTTCTATGGGATACCTTAGATACTGCAAGTTATAACCTGCGGGCACCGGCGTATGGTGCATTCCGGAATCCGACGTTACAGCCGTGAATAAGGAATCACTGCGATGAATCCAAAGACTATCACGGTTGGCTACGCCGGGGTTCGCCCGGTGGTGATCGGCGGGACCGAACAACTCGTCTATATCGGTGGCCCCTGTGCGATCGAATCGCGCGATCACAGTTTCATGATGGCCGAACGGGTCGGCAAGATATGTGATCGGCTGGAGATCCCGTGGATCTTCAAGTCCTGCTACGACAAGGATTGCCGCTCCTCCCCGGACAGTTTCCACGGTCTGGGGCTGGAGGAAGGTTTGCGGGTGCTGGCGGATGTCCGGAAGGAATTCGGAGTTCCGGTGACGTCCGATTTCTCGGACCCCTCCTGGGGGGCCGCGACCGGGGAGGTTGTGGATCTCATCCAGGTTCCCGCCTATCTGTGCCGGCAGACGTCGATCCTGCGATCGGCCGCACTGACCGAACGTCCGGTGCATTTGAAGAAGGGGCAGTTCATGAGCCCCTGGAATATGAAGAACTCGGTCCGCAAACTCGAATCTTTCGGGTGCAAAAGCGTGTTGCTGACCGATCGTGGCACGTTTTTCGGCTACAACATGCTGGTCAACGACTTCCGCTCCTTCCCGATCATGGCGGAGACCGGCTACCCGGTCTGCTTCGATGGAACGCATTCGATCCAGTTGCCCACCTCGATGGGCAATATCTCTGGCGGGCAGCGTGAATACATTCCGCATCTGGTGCGCGCCGCCACGGCGTGTGGCATCAATGCGTTGTTCATGGAAGTGCATGACGATCCGCCGAATGCGCTTTCGGATGCGAACACCGTGCTGGATATCCAATATCTGGAACGGATACTATCGCAGGCGAAGACCATGCACATGACGCGCCTTGAACTCCTGGCCAAGTGGGGTATCGACGATGTCCATTCTGAAGGGTGACATCCGGACAGGCAGCGTCGCGCTGCCCCTGGACAGCTTCCCGGTGGTTGGGGAGCGCATGCTGCTCAAGCAGGTGCTGGAGGAGATGACTCGTTACGGGATCGGCATCGCCTGCGTGGTGGCCGAAAACGGCGGCGGTTTCCTGGGAATTTTCACCGATGGCGACCTACGCCGCATGCTGCTGCGGAACCAGAAGCCGCTGCCGGCGCTACTCACCGATGACGTCATCCAACACACAAACCGCAATTGCACCGTTGTCCACCCGGACGACAAACTGATCGACGCTGTCCGGATCATGGGCGACAAAACAATCTGGGACTTGCCGGTTGTCGTGCAGGGCCGCCTAACCGGGTTGCTTCACCTGCATCCCGCGATCCAGCGCATCCTGGAGAGCTGAGGCAACCTTGCGTACTATCGCCGTCATTCCGGCGCGCTATGCGTCCACCCGATTCCCCGGTAAGGCGCTGGCACTGATCGCCGGTCGACCCATGATCCAACATGTCTGGGACCGGGTCACTCAATGCTGCGGCCTGGATGCCGTCCTGGTCGCGACAGATGACGGCCGGATTGCCGATGTCTGCACCGCCCTGGGGATGGACGTCGAGATGACGTCGACTCTGCATGAGACAGGAACCGACCGGCTGGCGGAAGTCGCGACCCGCCGGCCCGCCGACATCTACGTCAATGTGCAAGGCGATGAGCCGCTGATCGATCCGGCCGCGATCGACGCAGTGGCCCAATGCCTGGCTGACGCGATCCCCCGCGGGATCCGGGTGTCCACCGCCTATATCGAAGGCGCGACACCGGAGCAGGAAGCTTCGACCTCCTCCGTCCATCTGGTCCCCACGCTGGATGGCTGTGTCCTATCATTTTCCCGTTTGCCGATCCCCTGCGCCTTCCAGCACGATTACACCCGCACCATCCATGTCGGCCTTTACGCCTTTACCGGACCCGCACTGGCCGCCTTCGCCGCGCGATCGCGTGGCCCGGTGGAGCGTGCGGAAAACATCGAGCTGATGCGCTATCTGGAATACGGCGACCGTATCGCCTGCGTGCCGATCAAACCGGGATCCATTGGTGTCGACCGTCCGGGCGACGTGCAATTGGTTGAAGCGGCATTGGAGAGGCAACGCCGTTGAACGATTTCATCCGCCGACTGGCCAATGTGCGACTTCTCTCGCTCGACCTCGACGGCGTCCTGACCGATGGTGGTCTGTACTACACCGAGGCCGGCGATATGATGCGCAAATATAACGTCAAGGATGGCATGGGGATCGAACGGGTGATGGCCGCGGGTCTTCCCGTCTCGGTCATCACCGCGTCCGACACGCCGGCGATCGCGACCCGGCTGGCACGATTGAAGATCCCCTACGTCCGCATGGGCGTAAAGGACAAGTTGCCGCAATTGATGGATATCTGCCGGGAGCTTGGGATCGGACTGGATCAGGTCATGCACGTGGCCGACGACGTGAACGATCTGCCCATCCTCCGAAGCGTCGGACTGCCGGTTGCGGTCGCCGACGCTCTGCCCGACGTCAAGGCCGCGTCCCGGCATGTCACCTTGCTGCCGGGTGGCGGCGGAGCGGTGCGGGAATTGTGCGACATGTTGGTCGCCACACGCCGGTAAGGTTCAGTCCAGCAATCGCAGAGCGGCTTCCAGTCGAGCGATCCGACCGGCGGGAGGAGACCACCAATGACGGATGCCGAATTGGCAGTCGTATGGCCTCACCGATCGTCCGATCGCGGTGTTTCTGGATGCCGATCGATGCACTCGTTTTCGCCGCGGAGCTAACGCATGCCTGTCTTCCAGTTCACCGCCGCCGATGTCCATGCCATTCACCCGCCGGACGCGACTGGCGCTCCCGACATCGTCATAACGGCGGAACTCGATTCCAAACTCCAGACCTATCGCTTCCGCGCGGAGGCGAAGGGCCTGCGTGAGAACGCGGTGTCGGTGTGGTTCGGTCCGGTCTGCATCACGCAAGTCAGCGCGGGCATGGGTAGCAGCGACATTTTGGTTCCACTGGCCGATTTCTTCGCCCTCTCCCACATCACATTTTCGATACGCGGCTTCGACTTCACGGACGGCGCGGGATTGCGTCTTGAAGGCAATGGACCAATCTTCAGCCTGTTCGAATTGACCTCCGAAAGGGCGATTGTCCAACACATCCAACACCTGCCTTCGCGGTTCAAGGAACCCGAACTGCTCCGCATTGCCGCGAAGCACGTGTACCACGCGCCGGATCAGGCCTTCATTCTGAGGGCCCTCAGCATCGTCATCCTCGGGTATCGCCTGATCGACGTTACGTCGCGGACTTACAACGCACTCGACCAGAAGGAGTTGGATTGGGTGCTGGCGGCGTGTCGCACATTGATGCCAGAAGGTGAGCGATTGCTGACCGCCAGCGGTACGGACCGGGAATGGAAAACCTTCCGCTGGACGTTGTCCGTAGCAAAAATGGCCGGCTACCTCGCGTTGTCAGTAGAGGACTACGAAGGCGCTTCCAGGTTTTTCCGCTTTGCGGTCGATCAGGTCGCCTCGGTGGAACTGGTGCCGGCCGCCGGTGCGAATGTCGCAACCATGATGTGTCTGCATGGCGTGCTTCTGGTGTATCTCGGTGACCCTGACGGCGCGCGTGCCACATGGACATTGTGCGTAGAGCGAATGAAGTGGATCATCGGACAACAGAAGCTTTATCTTAGTATCTCCTCCTACAGCGAGTCGATCGAGGTGGTCCGCTCGACCCGCCAGGCCTTCACACTCCTGACCGTGACCGGTGGGTTGCCAGAAACCAATCGGCCCCCGCAGGTGTATGGTCGGCGCTTTGATCCGCGGGAAATCTGGCCGGGCCTAGTATGGAAGATGATCAACGCGGGTCGCTGCACCAAGCTTTACAACTTCCTGATAGAGGCGGAGTTGTGCTCACTTGATGAACTCTCTGGCGTGGCCAAGCGGCGGCAAGCCGCTGGTGCGAAAACATAGACATGTCGTCCATGCCGGAGTGACAGAATATCATTGGCGCCGTCAGGAGGCGCCCATCCCCGTCAAAGGCCGCTTCACATCGTCGTCGGCATCCCGTTCATTGCCAGCCAGCCCTTCATCCGGTCATACCCCGCGCAGAATGGCGCGTTGTAGGGCGCGAAGTTGAGCGAGCTGTGAATATCCCGCCTGCTTCGGTCCTTCATCCTTCTCTCCCACCAGCGGGATCGCATGCGTCTTCGCCAATTCGGCGCTACGCGTGTCTTGGTTCACGATCGCTCCCGGGCCCCCGTTCGCCAGCGCCGGCGGGATGCCGGGAACGCGATAGCCGACCGCAAGATTCATCTCGTGGATGAACGCATTGTAGTCGTCGGCGCGCGTATACATAAAAAGTTGGTTGCGATGATGATCAGGAAAGGCCTCCCGCGTTTCGGGGGTCGGTCAGCCGCTGGCGTGATCCTGTCGGCGTCACTGGCTCGCGCCTGTCTGGTCTGGCTGGAGACCGCGCATCATCGGGCAACCGGCCAGTGGCGAGACCCCTATTACAGAGTAGCGAAACAGGATGGATCGCTCTTCGTCTGCCTCGGATTTCCGACAACGCAGTTCCTGAAGCAGGATCTTATCTGATCGCCGCACGGTCGCTATGTCCGGCCTGCCCCACGACACCCGGATTGAAACAATCGCCGAAACACCCAAAATAGCGCATATAATCTCCGCCCCGACGCTCGGGGACGTCACCGCTTTATCGATCCGACCGATCCCGTTCGAGACTCCCGCAGCCTGCAAACGCAAGAAAGGTCGCCATGCCGGAACAGTCGTCACCGCGTCATATGGCCGCGTCAGGGTCGGACTCGTCAAACATCGACTCCGCCCGCGAAAGCGCCATCCGCGCACTGGGCGTCGAGCAACTCGGCCTGGACGCCCTGCGGCAGGCCCTGCTCGGCGACCTCGGCTTGGCTTTCGCCGCCGCCGCGGATCTGATCGCCGCATCCAGCGGGCATGTCATCGTTACTGGCATGGGCAAATCCGGCCATGTCGGGCACAAGATCGCGGCGACATTCGCTTCCACCGGCACGCCCAGCCATTTCGTGCACCCTGCCGAGGCAAGCCATGGCGACCTTGGCATGATCCGCGCCAATGACGTCGTCCTGGCGCTGTCGTGGTCGGGA
Organism: Asaia bogorensis; assembly: GCA_945871455.1. Lineage (GTDB taxonomy): Bacteria > Pseudomonadota > Alphaproteobacteria > Acetobacterales > Acetobacteraceae > Rhodopila. Next base: position 5,987 of record CAMBXJ010000067.1, on the reverse strand, counting down.
GAAACGCCGGAACTGGCCAGCATCATCGCCTACACGCGGCGGTTCGATGTGGGGTTGATCGCGATCACCTCCAAACCAGACAGTGCACTCGGCAGTGCCGCCGATATCGGCCTGTTTCTGCCGCCGGCGGCGGAAGCCTGCCCGAATGGCCTGGCGCCGACAACCTCGACAACCATGCAGATGGTGCTGGGCGATGCGCTCGCGGTGTGTCTTCTGGAACGCCGCGGCTTCACCGCCTTCGACTTCCAACGCTTCCATCCGGGCGGCAAACTCGGTGCCCGCCTCTCCAAGGCGCAGGATGTGATGCATGGCGGAGCGGAGCTTCCGGTCGTGCCCGCCACCGCGGCCTTGTCCGAAGCGATCATCGAAATGACCTCGAAGCGCTTCGGCGTCACCGGCATTGTCGATGAGGAGGGCGCTCTGGTCGGCGTGCTGACCGACGGCGATCTGCGGCGCGCCTTCGCGCGCGGTTTCGTCAACGGACCGGTCACCGACGTCATGGGCCGCCATCCGCGCAGCATCGGCCCCACCGCTCTGGCCGTGGAGGTCATGGCATTCATGAACGAGGCTCGCATCACGAGCATTTTCGTGGTCGAAGATCAGAAGCCGATCGGTCTGATCCACCTGCACGACCTGTTGGCCATCGGGGTCGTGTAGAAGGCCGTCAGACCCGAATCACATCGTCGTCGGGATCCCGTTCATGGTCAGGAAGCCCTTCATCCGGTCATACCCCGCGCGGAAGGCCGCGTTATAGGGCGCGAAGTTGATCGAGCTGTAGATATCCCGCCAGCTTCGGCCCTTCAGATCTTTTTCTTCCACCAGCGGGATCGCGTGCGTTTTCGCCAGTTCCGCACTGCGGGTGTCGTAATTCACGATCGCCCCCGGGACCCCGTTCGCCAGCGCCGGCAGGATGCCGTGAACGCGGTAGCCGAACGCAAAATCCATCCCCTGGATGAACGCGTCGTAGTCGTCGGCGCGCGTGTACATATAGAGTTGGTTGCGGTAGATGCGCAGGATCGCCTCCCGCGTTTCCGGGGTCAGCCAGCCGCTGGCGGTCAGTGCCTTCGTGGCCGCCGCCATCCGGTCGCGGTCCTTGAAGAAGAACGCCTTTTCCTCCGGTTCCCCATGAATGGTTACCGTCATTTCGCTTTCGTCAGCCAGCCGGAGCATCATCTCTCGCTGAATCGCGAGATATTCCCCCGGGTTGGCTGAATAGACCGTATTGACCTCCCGCCGCAGGCTGAACGCGATCTTGCGGACGTCGCGCATCGGCTTGGCGGAGATGCTGCGATACTGGTCGCGTGCGCGAAACAGCGACGGACAGCCGATCACCGACACATTCTTGATGCCGATATCGTTCAGGCATTCCGCGGAATACTGCCCGCGCACGCCGATCGCCCCCGACCGCTCCGCGATCAGTTTCCAGATGTCGATCGACTCCTGGCTCAGGTTCAGCTTCCGGGTCGTCTCGGCCTGCGCCCCGACACCGATGGCATACACGGGCAATTGAAGGCGTTCCAACAGCTTCTTGGCGCCATCCCACTGCATATGCTCATGGATATAATTGGAACCACGTAGAAAACAGTAGTCAAAATCCGAATTGTATCGACGCACATCGTCTTCTGAATAGTTGGTGATGCGAGCCACGTCCATGGCCTCGTAATCCAACAACTTCAACGTCGAGTCGTACACCATCATGTCGCCGACATTGAAATACTGGCCTACCAAAACATCCCAATCGCTTTGGTAAAGTTCCACCGATCCATGCTTCCAGATCGCGCCGGACGGGATGAAGACCAGGATACGCGGCTTGCGCTTGGTGGTTTTCGGGAAAATCCCCCCGCCATCCAGCATCACCTCATCAGAAACCCGCTTCAGGGATATCGCTCGGCGGGCCGCGCCGCGGCGAAACGTTGACGGCGGAAAGCGGAACGTGTTGGCGCAGGACGGCACGCCGCCATCGACCAATTTCTCGAAATGGAGCGGTGCCGGATAGGCCCGCGCCGCCGGTTCGCCATTCAACAGAATCTCTATCCCTGCCCGGCAGGCCGGCAAGGTTGATTCTGGCACGACGAACGAAACCTCGTTCTCGTCAAACGACAGCACACGCCCAGCCGTGGTGTCCGTGCTCATAGCCGGTCTCCGTCGTTTCAGCCCGTTCGGTGGGCACGCCCAACCCTACCAGGAGTTGCCTATCGCTGCCCGGTAGTCCGCCCAGACAGAACGATGACGACCGATGACAGTCAAGCGTATAATAGCGTCGTAAAATTGAATCAAGTCGCCGGGTCACGTGCATCGGTGGCAGTCCACGTGATCGATTTACCAATATTATGCAATACAGTGAACCATGGCCACACCGATATGTTCGCGTATTGTATGTTGTTACGGGTGCATCCTGTTGATCAGATAACACTACACCGACACCCGACCTGTCTAAAAATCGGGAAAATAGCGACCGTCGATCCGCAACGGGCCCGGCGTCCCGTCCTGGATCCACGGCGCGCGTCGCAAGCTCTCTACAGGACCGCCGCCGACGCATCCTCATAGGCATCCCGGCCGCACTCGACGCGGATACGTTCAGCGGCCCCGGCGCGAACGCCGCGCCACACCCCTTCAGACCGATACAGCGTCAGCACATGTTGGGCGAAAGCCGCCGAATCGTCCGCGTCAGCCACCAAAAGATCCCGCCGATCCCGCCAGCCGAGCTGCGCGCGCAGCAACTCGGGCGCGACGACCGGAATGCCGAACGAGGCGGCCTCGTGGATCTTGTGCGGCAATCCGGCCGCATAGCGTGTGGGTACGACAAACACACGATGGGAGTCATAAAGTGGATCCAGGTCCGCAACAGCACCGAGCAGAGGGACCCGCGGGTGATCGCGGAAGCGATCGAATTCCACATCCCGCCCGACAAAGCCGGCCACGGTCAACCGGGTCTCGTAGCCCAGATCGGCCTCGATCACCGGCAGAACCTGGTCGACAAACCAGCCGAGAGCACAAGGTCCTCAGGGTAGTCCAACGCAACCTACCGCTATGCCGGGACAGGCCGCACGCGGCGGGCCGTCATCACAAGCCCGTGATTCAAGAGAAGGCCAGAACAGAGAGGCACGCCCTTGTGGTTGTCAGACCCATATCTGGCCGCCGTTGACCAGGATGATCTCACGGCCGGGCTCCCCGGGGCGCCGTTCCAACGGCGCGGCCCGAGACGGCGTGACCAGCACGCGCAATGCCGCCACCGATGCGTCCGCCTGCACCCGATGCAACAGTCCGGGGCCAACAATGGCGACACTGCCGACCGACAGCTCATGCCGATCGACCATGCCACGTTGCACCAGCGTCGCATCGTTCAACGCCGCCGATTGGCTGATCCAACGGGACTGGCCCGACGCGGTGAATTCGGGGAACAGATGGCTGTCGCGCACCACCTCCAACGCCACCGGCGCATCGGCGGTCGGCACGATGATCACCACGCATTCGGCCGGCGAGGGCAACTGTTCCAACCCGCTCGGCTGGCAGAAGCTGTTGCTGGTGCCATCGACGATCCGGGCGGTCAGGCCCAACGGATGATCTTCCAACAGCGGGCGAAGAATATCGTGAACCGACCCTGCCATGAACAGCCCCGCCACCACCCCGGCCATCAGGCTCGGCTTGCCCTCTTCGGGCGGCTCTCCACCCTCGGTCAGGCGAGCGCCCGGCGGCATGGCCGCGCCAAGGGAGAACGCGTTGTCCAGGATCGAAAACCCGTTCTGGAGAAATCCGGACAAAACCTTCGCCGCCGACTCAGAAACCTGACCGATGGCGACGCGCCCTCTCAACAGGGCTGGCGCGTCGGTCCGATCGGTCCAGAGGCCGCCGAGGACGCTGCGATGGCGCCCAGAGGTCGGGTATTGGCGGTACAGTGCGCGGAAGAACTCGGCGTATCCAGATTGGGTTGACCGCGGCACATCCAGATCGCCATCGTCGACTTTAACCACGACAAACGGCACCGCACGCACGTCGATGGCATTGTAGAAATCGCTGTGAAATCCGCAATTGCCGTCGCCCATCCCGACCGCCGCCAGATCGCCGCGATGCAGATCGGCCAACGCCTCCCCGATGATGGCGTGGTTCAACATCGCCTGGACGACCAAACGGCCCTTGGCGCTCGTGGGGTAGGCCCATCCGGCCGCATACCCCGTTGTGACGACATCAAGCGAACCGCGCACCGACATGATTCAGGTCTCCTATCCGTCACTCTATCCAAACCACGGCCGCATCGGGCAACCGCTGGTTCTGCACATCCGAAAGCGGCGGACGGCAGGAACAACCCATCCTGTCCATTGCGCCTTCAATGACTGTCCCGCGCTCGGTTGCGGCCAATCGCAGGCATCGCCCATCCGCCACGGTCGTTCCCGACGCGGTGGCGGCTTTGGCGGTCACGCCGGGGTCGAAACCTGGATCGCCCGATACAGATTCAAATGCTCGTCGATGATCTCATCCGCGGCCGGCGGCTGGCGCACCGTCTTCATGACGCCCCCCAGAATCTGCCGGTCGTCGGCAATCCGGCTGAGCAGGGTCACGATATCCAACGCGCTGCCGGCATGGAAATGGAACCCGTCGATCCCGTTACGCACTTTCTCCGCCATGCCGCCGATATCGGAGCAGATGACCGGTCGGGCGTTCCGAAAGGCTTCCTGGATCACCACCGGCGAGTTTTCCCACCAGATGGACGGCATAATCACGACGTCCACCGACCGCATCAGCGCATCGACACGGAATTCGTCATAGGGGCCGTGCAGCCGCACATTCGGCCCGACCGTTTCCAACCGTTCCTGGAGCTCCTTCTGGAATTCCGCCGGTTGGTTGCGATAGTCGCCGAAGATGTCGAAACTGATATCGGTCCTATCCTGCTTGTCGAGCAGACGTGCCGCCTCGAACAGCACATTCGCGCCTTTCAGGAACGACAACTGCCCGAAGAACCCGACCCGCAGATGCCCGGCCGGCGCGGTCGCCGCGGCCGTGTCCCGATCCTCGGCCGAGCGGACCACGTTTTCGATCACGGAGATGCGATCTTCCGCGATCCCCCACGCGACGTAGCGATCCGCGAGGAACTGGCTGGGAGACACGAAGTGGTCGACGAAGCCGAAGAAGTGCTGGATGTATTTTTTGCGCAGGAAAAAATCCGACTCGTCGTTCTCTCGGAAACACTCCACGCATTTGACCGGTGTTTCGCGGTAGCAAAGGTTCCGGTCAGGCCGTGTGACCATCTGGCCGTGATGGTTACAGATCGCCAGATACTCATGCAGCGTAACGACAATCTTCGCGCTCGGCAGCACGCGGCGGACCAGGGCGAATGCCTCCACCCCAACACCAACATAATGATGGAAATGCACCACGTTCGGCGACAATTCCCGCAGCAGATTGGCAAACGCTTCTGGAAACCTTGCGTCGCGGTTGGCGAACTTGAACCAATCGAATTCACCGGCGGAATAAAGGTAATCCTGTGTCCCGAACGGCTGGGAAATCGGGATGTCCGATCGCGTCGGCCGCCGGTCGCAGCCCATGAACCAGGTTTTGCCGTCGCTGCGGGCCGCCATGCCACGATACAACTGATAGGCCGCGATCTCGCCGCCGCCCTTGGTCAGCTCCGGATGGCTGTGGGAAACGACCAGGATCCGCGGTGCCACGTCCGCGTCGATCATCGCCTCGTTTTCCTGCTGCTCAACCATGGGATCGGATGGCCTGGTCTTGACCCGTCTCATCGGTCCGAATGCTCCATGGCGGCGTTGTCATCGGTGGCGGGAGTCGCTTGCAGCGGATGGTGGGCAATCACGCCAGCCCAACGCTTCTGGTGCACCCAGGCATTGTAGAGGGTCAGGTTCATGCGCCAGGACAGCGCCGAGGAAGCCTGCGACTTGCGTTCCAGATGGTACAGCTCGACGTCCAGATCGACGGCGCTGTCCAGTCCCATCTGGTGCAGTTGCAGACAGAGATCGGAATCCTCGAAATCG
>CAMBXJ010000066.1 GCA_945871455.1 Asaia bogorensis | reverse complement strand
ACCGTCCGGACGGTATAGTCGCGCATGGCCCACCCCCCGCCCGACGCCCGGACACGCATCCTCGACGCCGCTGAAACCCTGGTGCGCGCCCGGGGCGTGACTGGACTTACCCTCGATGCCGCCGCCCATACCGCGGGGGTTTCGAAAGGAGGGCTGCTCTACCACTTCGCCTCCAAGGAAGCGCTGCTCGATGCGCTGCTGAAGCGCCTCGCATCCTTCATACAGGAAGACTTCGAACAGGGAGTTGCCGATCAGCCCGAAGCTCCAGGCCGCGTCGCCAGAGCCATGCTGACCTGGGCGCTCGGCCTGCCGCCCGACGAAAGCAATGAGCGTTGCGACCGAGCCGCCGCCGTGTTCCTGGCAGCCTTCCATCACGACCCGGCCCTGCTGCAACCGGTCCGAGACCAGATCGCGCGCATGAAACAGGCCGTCGAAGCCGATGGCCTGGCCCCTGGCCACGGTCTTGCCATCATGGCGGCCGGTGACGGGCTGTTCATGGCCCGCATCTTCAACCTCTACACCCTGACGACAGACGAGCGGTCGGCGATCCATGCCGCGCTGTCGCACCTGCTGTCCCCCGCGCCATGACACGATATCTCCCCCGCACCATGACACGATGCCCCGCCGCCCCATGACACGACGCCGCACCCTGCTCCTTCTGGCGTTGATTGCCACGATCGGTGGTGGCGCCTGGCTGACATGGCGGAACAACCATGCGGCTCCCCCCGCGCAAGCGATCGTAACCGGCCCGACCGGGGTGGGCGCGCTCGGCCGGGTGGAGCCCGAATCCCGGGTCCGCAAACTCGCCCAGCCCGGTGGGTTTTCTGTGAACCGCGTGGAACGCCTGCACGTGCGGGAAGGCGATGTCGTAATCGAAGGCCAGATCATGGCCGTACTGTCGGATGCCGCGCAGAAAGACGCCGCCGTGGCGCAGGCGGCGGCAGCCCTGGCAGAGGTCCGCGCGACATTGGAGAAGGTCCGCGCCGGCGGGCGCCCCAGTGAGATCGTGGCACAGCAGGCGAGGATCACCGCGCTGACGGCCATGGAAGACATGAACCGCCGCGATGCCGAACGATCGGAACAACTTCAGGCCACCGGTGCCGGCGCCAAGGCGGCGGCGGAGCGCAACCGTGCCGCCGCGGCGCGCAGTGCCGCCGAACGGGCGGAAGCCGTCGCGCAGTTGGAGACCCTGGCGCGTCCCCGCCCGGAAGACGTGGCCGTCGCGGAAGCGCGCGTCCATAACGCCGAGGGCACCCTGGACCGCTTGCGGGCCGACGCCGCCCTGTCGCGGATCAGGGCACCCATCGCCGGCACGATCCTGAAGATCTACGCCCGCGCCGGCGATCTGGTCGGCTCGGACGGGCTGTTGGAAATGGCCGACCTTACGCGGCTGGATATTGTCGCCGATATCTACGAAACGGACCTGCCGCGCGTACGGAAGGACCAGGAAGCCGAGATCATCGTGCCCGGTGACGGTATCCGCTACCGGGCCACGGTCAGGGAACTGGGATGGCTGGTACGGCGCACCACCCAGGCCGGGTCCGACCCCGTGGCGGCTGTCGACGCGCGCACGGTGGAGGTCCGACTGTCCCTCGATGATCAAGGGCGGGAGGCACTGTCCCGACGCACGAATATGCAGGTCAAGGTCGCGATCAGGCCATGAATACCATGCCAAACGCGATGCTGCCGGTTCGGCTGGCGTGGCGGCAATTGCGCGCCGAAAAGACACGCCTGGCCTCCGCCATCGCCGGCGTGATGTTCGCCTGCGTTCTGGTATTCATGCAGTTGGGGTTCCGCAGCGCGCTGTTCGACAGTGCCAGCGCATTGCCGCGCGCGATGCAAGGCGAATTGTTCCTGCTGCACCCGCTGACGACGGCCCTGTTCCGGCCGGAGCCCCTGCCCCGCGTTCGCGCCTTCCAGACCCTCGGGTTACCGGAAGTGGCCAACGCCGTCCCGATCTATCTGGCGCAGGGCAGTTGGCGACACCCGCTGACCGGCGTGCGACGGGCCATTCAGTTGGTTGGGTTCGACATGGAAGCGGGCGCGGTCAACTTCCCTGGCCTGACGCCCCTGATCGGCGCGCTGAAGCGACCCGATACGGTGGCGTTCGATTCCCGGTCCCGACCGGAATTCGGCCCGGTCACCGCGTTGGTTGCCGAACATGGCCCGATCCGGGGGGAAATCGCCAACCGAATCGTGGAAATCGTCGGTATCGTGGAATTGGGCGCCAGCTTTGGCGCCGATGGCAACGTCGTGCTGAGCGAGGTGAATTTCCGTCGGCTGATCAAGGAACGCAAAGCCAGCAACACCGATCTGGTGGCGCTTCGCCTGCGGCCCGATGCCGATCTCGCGTCGGTCAAGGCCCGGTTGACCGCGCTGTTGCCGGCGGATGTCGTGGTTCTGACGCACGCCGAATTGGTGCAGTGGGAGCGGAATTACTGGGAAAAGACCACGCCGATCGGGTTCATTTTTGCATTCGGCAGCCTGATGGGACTGATCGTCGGCATGGTGATCGTCTACCAGATTCTGTTCGCTGATATCGCGACCCATTTGCCGGAATACGCGACCCTGAAAGCGATGGGGTATTCTGGCGGCTATCTCAACCGGATGGTCCTGGCCTCCGCGGCGATCCTGGCGTTGCTGGGTTTCGTCCCGGGGATGCTGGCATCGTCCGGGCTTTACGATCTGGTCGCCAAGGCCACGTTGTTGCCGCTGCGGATGGATGCCACGCGCGGGCTGCTGGTGTTCGGGCTGATTTTCGGCATGTGCGCCCTGGCGGGTCTGCTGGCAATGCGGAAACTGCGCGACGCCGACCCGGCGGATATGTTCTGACCGATGGACGCGCCGGTACGCCTGCGAGGTCTCAATTACGCCTTTGGCGAAGGGGCGCTGCGTCGCCCGGTCCTGCGCGACTTGAGCCTGTCGGTCGACCCCGGGGAAGTCGTGCTGCTGACCGGCCCATCCGGCAGCGGCAAGACCACCTTGCTGACCCTGATCGGCGCCTTGAGAGCCATGCAAAAGGGCAGTTGCATAGTACTCGGCAAGGAACTGATGGGCGCGAGCGAGGCCGAACGGGTCGGACTCCGCCGGCGCATCGGCTTTATCTTTCAGCACAACAATCTTCTGGGTTTCCTCACCGCGCGCCAGAATGTCGCGATGGCATTGGAACTGGACACGGCGTCCACCGAGCAGGACCGCCTGGACCGCGCATCCGCCATGCTGGAAGCGGTGGGACTGGCCGATTATGCGGACGCGGTTCCCGCGAAACTATCCGGCGGTCAGCGACAGCGCGTGGCGGTGGCACGCGCCCTGGTTGCGCGCCCCGGGCTTATCCTGGCCGATGAACCGACGGCGGCCCTGGACCGGCAGACCGGTCATGACGTGGTGCGGTTGATGCGCGATCTTGCCAAGCGTAACGGTATGCCGATCCTGCTGGTGACGCACGATCCACGCATCCTGGACATCGCGGACCGGGTGGTGGCCATGGAGGACGGACGAATTGCGGAAACGGTGGCGTGAACCGACGGACTGACCTCGACCTGCTGCGGATCGTCCTGTGCGCCAGCGTCATCATCCAGCACGCGGTGCTGATTTTCGCCAGCGAGCCCCGCTATCACGTCAAGAGCGATCTCTCGCCGCCCTGGGCGACGGCGCTATATGAGGCACTGCGAATTTTCGCGATGCCGCCCTTCTTCGCACTTGCCGGCTGGGCCGCCATAACCTCGCTCCGACGCCGCGATGTCACCCGTTTCCTGCGCGACCGCGCCGCCCGCCTGCTGCCACCCCTGGCCGTCGGCATCCTCCTGTTCGGACCCGTGATCAAATATATCGAGCTCGGCCAAGGGCGCGATCTGGGTCTGGCGGGATTTCGTCTGGTGCAACCGATCCAGATCGGTCTCCTGGAATTCCTGCCGAGGTACTTCACCCGCATCGTCCTGACCACGTGGTCGCATCTGTGGTTCCTGGGCTATCTGGCGATCTACTCGGTCGCCCTGCTGCCTGTCCTGGCGTGGTTGGCCGGACGCGCACCGGCCGCGGCGCCCGCCCCATGGTGGTCTGTCTATCTGCCCGCGTTGCCACTGGCGTTGATCCTGGCGGCGTTCGACGGCTATTGGCCGTATTTGCCGAACCTGATCCACGATTGGACCAATTTCGCCTATTTCGCCCTTTGCTTCCTGATCGGCGCGATGATCGCCGCATGGCCCCGGTATGAGGACGCCCTGTCGGCGCATACGCCATGGCTCGTGCTTCTGGCGGCGATCGGATTCGGCGGTGTAATGCATTTTGGCGAAACGGTTTCCGGGCGCCTTGGCGTGGGACTGATGGCCTGGGGTTGCATCGGCGGCACCTGGGGATTGGCAAGGCGCTTCAAGCCGACCCCGGCCCGTTGGCTCGATTGGCTGGGTGAGGCGACATTCCCGATCTATATCCTGCACCATCTGCCGTTGCTGGGGCTGGCGCTGTGGATCATCCCAACGGGCCAGCCGGTCGGGCTGCAAATCGCACTGATCACCGTCGGTGACCTGCTGATGACGGTCGTGCTGTATGTGGGGTTGATCCGCCCGTGGCCCTGGATGCGCGCGCTGTTCGGCATGACACCGAAAACCACGGGACAATAGGCCGGAACCCACGCGATCGCGAGCGTTACCCGACGATCCTCGCCGCTGCCCCCTTCACGCATGGCACCAAACGCGCCATCTCTCGGACCCGAGGAGCGACCCATGTCCCAGACCCTTCTCCATCCACTGCCCATGCTGTTCATGCCGCAAAAGCAGCCCGCGAAGCCGATGACCCGGCGGTTGAAGGTTGTGTCGGAATATGAACCCGCCGGCGATCAGCCCACCGCGATCACCGAACTCGTCCGCGGCGTCACGGCGGAGGACCGCGATCAGGTGCTGCTGGGCGTCACCGGGTCCGGCAAGACCTTCACCATGGCAAAGGTGATCGAGGCCGTTCAGAAGCCAACCCTGATCCTGGCACCGAACAAGACCCTGGCGGCACAGCTCTATGGGGAGATGAAAAGCTTCTTCCCCGACAATGCGGTGGAATATTTCGTCAGCTACTACGATTACTATCAGCCCGAAGCCTATGTCCCGCGTACCGACACCTACATTGAAAAAGATGCCCAGATCAACGAGCAGATCGACCGCATGCGCCATGCCGCGACGCAGTCCCTACTGGAACGCAACGATGTCATCGTCGTCGCATCCGTGTCCTGCATCTATGGTATCGGATCTGTCGAGACGTACGCCAAAATGGTCGCCAAGCTGGAAACCGGTGGCCGCATCGATCGTGACACATTGGCCAAGGCGCTGGTAAACCTGCAATATCGCCGCAACGACATAGCCTTCGCGCGCGGCTGTTTCCGGCTGCGCGGGGAAGTGGTGGACATCTTTCCCAGCCACTACGAAGACCGCGCCTGGCGGGTCACGCTGTTCGGCGACGAAATCGAGGCCGTCCACGAATTCGACCCGCTGACCGGGGAAAAGACCACCGAACTGAAAGAAATCACGGTCTATGCCAACAGCCACTATGTAACACCTCGCCCGACGCTGACCCAGGCTATCCGCGACATCAAAATCGAGCTGAAAGCGCGTCTGGACGAACTGACCGCGGAAGGCAAATTGCTGGAGGTCGAACGGCTGAGCCAACGCACCACCTTCGATATCGAAATGATGGAAACGACGGGGGTCTGCAAGGGCATTGAAAACTACTCCCGCTATCTGACCGGACGCGATCCCGGGGACCCGCCGCCCACCCTGTTCGAATATCTTCCCGAAAACGCTCTCCTCATCGTCGATGAATCCCATGTCACCGTCCCCCAGCTCGGCGGCATGTATCGTGGCGACTTCAACCGCAAGAGCGTGCTTTCCGAATTCGGCTTCCGACTGCCATCCTGTATCGACAACCGTCCGCTGAAGTTCGAGGAATGGGAAAGGTTCCGTCCGCAGACCGTCTTCGTTTCCGCCACACCGGGCCCGTGGGAGATGGAGCGCACGGCGGGCGTCTTTGCCGAACAGGTGATCCGCCCGACCGGCCTGATCGACCCGATCACCGAAGTGCGCCCGGTGGAACATCAGGTCGACGACCTGCTGGCGGAATGCCGCACCGTCGCCGCCAATGGCAGTCGCGTGCTGGTCACGACACTGACCAAACGCATGGCCGAGGACCTGACCGACTATCTGACCGAGCACGGCGTCCGTGTCCGCTACCTGCACTCCGACATCGACACCCTGGAACGTATAGAAATCATCCGCGACCTTCGGCTCGGCGTGTTCGACGTTCTGATTGGCATCAACCTGCTGCGTGAGGGCCTGGACATCCCCGAATGCTCGCTGGTCGCGATTCTGGACGCGGACAAGGAGGGTTTCCTGCGTTCGCAGACCTCTTTGATCCAGACCATCGGTCGAGCGGCGCGCAATATCGACGGCCGGGTGATCCTGTATGCCGATACGATGACCCGAAGCCTGCGTGCCGCGATCGAGGAGACCGAACGCCGCCGCAACAAGCAACGCACCTGGAACGAAGACCACGGCATCACGCCCCAGTCGGTCAGAAAGCAGATTGGCAAGGTCCTGGAAAGCGTGTTCGAGCAGGATTACGTCACGATTGCCCCGGTCAAGCACACCGGCGCCGCGGAATTCGTCGGCAAGGACCTGAAGGCCGCGATCGCGGACCTGGAAAAGCGCATGCGCGCGGCCGCGGCCGACCTTGAATTTGAGGAAGCCGCCCGTCTGCGCGATGAGATCAAGCGGCTGGAGGCCCTGGACCTCGGTCTGGAGCCGCCTCCGTCGCCGAGCGCGTCGATGCGTCCGAAAAAGGATAGGACGCCGGAGCCGATGGGGCCGGGTGGCGGTGGCTATGATCCCGCGAAACGGAGGGGCCGCGGTGGAATGAAGCGCCGCGGACCATGATGCGGGCGTTGCGGCATGCCGGCGTCGGGAGCGGTACGCTCGATCCGCGGCGGACGGCAATCGCATCAATGGTGGCTTGATCCTCGATCGGTCATGGGGTATTCACCCCGACCTCAGGACGGTTGCCATGTGCCCAGGTAGCTCAGTTGGTAGAGCATGCGACTGAAAATCGCAGTGTCGGTGGTTCGATTCCGCCCCTGGGCACCATTCTTTTCAAGCGGTTAGTGAATGATCACGTTGAACGGTATGTAACCGCGTGTGTTTCGGGCGATCGATCAGGACTGGGCGAAACTAGACTGGGCCAAACCAGACTGGGCGGGATTCGCCAAACGGCGGCAGATGAAACCCGGCCTGACGCACCACAAGCGAACGCGCAGGTTCCCGCTCGTTCATACGCACCAAGCTCTCCATCCCGCGGCCCGCCGCCGATGGCGCTTCGGGCCGGGGACAGCCGGGATCCGCGGCACCGCGGTCGGCCGTCTCCCTGCCCTGGGGAGTGGTCCATCGTGACGCTCGCTTCCGCCCGCGCCATTGACCATCCCGGAACGGCCAGGGAAAATCGAGGGCGAAATCGACGCAGAGGAAACATCGTGTCCAATCAGCAAGCGACGGCGGAAGCCGCGGCCGCGTTACGTTCGGTGGAGCACGACTGGAATGCGGCGGCACAGGATTGGAACACCGCCGGTCTTGCCGCCCTCTATACCGAGGATGCCGTGTTCTACGGTGGGCGCCCTGGCCATTCGATAGGCCGAGCCGAGGTTCGGCGGTATTTCGATACTTATAAAGGGATGTTCTCGACCGTCCGCCTGGCTCTGGTCGATCAGGAGCTGCGCGCGTTGGGGGACGGTGTCATCCTCGCCCAGGGCTATGCCGCATTCGATTTCGTTCTGGCGGCAGGGGGGACCACGCGGGCTGTGTTGCGGTCGACCTTGGTGCTCGTTCGCCGTCCCGAGGGCTGGCGTATCGCCCAACATCATTTCTCGGCAACACCAGCCGAACCGCCGATCCCGCCACCGGAGGCGGCGCGCGGTTGAGCAACCGCGCCCAAGGTGATTGCGGCCAGGGGATTGCGACCGGTGAAAGAAATCCATTGGAAGAAACCCGGAGAAGGAGTCAATGAACGCCATGCGGCCAATTGATCGGTTCCTGAACCTTGCTGGTGCGGCGGTTGCCGCGGCAGCGCGGGAGACAACCACGACCGAGGCGGCGCGATCCGCCGGTCTGCGCGTGGCGGCGCTGTTGGCGACGCCACCCGAACCGACCCAACCGCTCCCGCCGCATCGCCTTCCCGTGTGCGGCCTGCTCGACGCGGCTTATGCCGAAATGAGGCCCGACCTCGCCGCCGCCTTCACGGCATTGGAGCCGCAACTGGCGTGGCGTGTGCGTGTCCTGACCAACGGATCGCCGGACTTCGCCGAGGGACATGCCAGTGCCCGTGTGCTCGACCCGACCGCCCTGGAGCGGCGCGGCGACCTGGTATCAGGCATCAGCCTGGTGGCGCCCGGGGTCACCTATCCCGAACACGACCATCCGCCAGAGGAAATCTACCTCGTGCTGTCCGGCGGTGAGTGGTGGCAGGCCGGTGGCGCCTGGCACGGACCCGGACCCGGTGGGATCGTGCATAATCCACCTGGTATCCGCCACGCGATGCGGGGCACCAACGTGCCGCTGCTCGCCATCTGGTTCCTGCTGCCAGGCTGAACGGCGCTCGGGTTCGCGCCAAGCGGTCTGCCGCCGACGCACCCCATCGGGCACTTCGGTCGGGTCGCGACCGAAGCGATTCGGTTGGCGCGATGACTTGCCGCTCCGGCCTGCATGACCGGCGCGACCCGCCTGCGATGCCCCGTCACCTGGACGTCCAGTCCGTGGCAGCCGGCGCGGCATGTCGGCATAACGCTCGATTGGACATCGGACATCGGGCGCGGTCCGGAGCGGCGCAGCGTCCCACGTGAACCGCGAGACGTAACGACGAGGCGCGACATGCCAACGCGGGCAGGCGCCGCCGCCCCCTCGACCTCCCCCTTCCCGCACCGTGGCCAATCCCCTCGGCGGCCCCCATGGTCAGCCGGCCCCCGACTCGCGCTATACTCTTTCCATGACCCCGCCCCCGACTCGCCAGGATGCCTTCGCCCAGCTTGCCCGGCTCGCCGCGCGACCCGGAGGCAGGCAAATCACCCCGCTATTTGCCACCGACCCGCACCGCGCCAGCCGGTTCAGCGCGACCGTCGACGACCTGACCTTGGATTATTCCAAGACGGCGATCGACGACACCGCACTCGACGCCTTGCTGGCCCTTGCGGACACGGCCGATCTGAATGGGTTCCGCAAGCGCCTGTTCGGCGGTGAGGCGGTCAACATCACCGAGCACCGCGCCGCCATGCACATGGCACTGCGTGCGCCGGATGGGGTTTCGCTGCAAGCCGGGGATGACGCGGCCGCCGATCTGGCCCGCGGCGAACGCGCCAGGATGCGGGATTTCGTGGCCGCCATTCATGCCGAAACCAAGCGCGGCGCGACCGGCGAGCGCTTCACCACCGTGATCAATATCGGCATCGGCGGTTCCGATCTCGGGCCGCTGATGGCGGTCCAGGCCCTGACCTTCGGACGCGAGACCGCCCATCTCGATGCCCGCTTCCTGTCAAACGTCGATGGTCACGCCTTCGCGGAGACCGTGAAGGATCTCGATCCGGCCCGGACCCTGGTGCTGGTGGCGTCGAAGACGTTCACCACCCAGGAAACCATGATGAACGCCGCCGCCGCACGGGCCTGGGTGGCCGGCGCGCTCGGAGAAGCCGCGATCGCGCGCCATTTCGCGGCGCTGTCCACCAATCTGAACGCGGTCGCCGCGTTCGGTATCCCCGATGATCATGTCTTCGGCTTCCGCGATTGGGTGGGCGGACGCTATTCGCTGTGGTCGCCGATCGGCCTGACCATCCCGCTGACCGTCGGATGGGACGCGTTCCAGGCCCTGCTGGACGGCGCCTGGTCGATGGATTGCCATTTCCGCGACACGCCGTTCCGGCAAAATCTGCCGGTCCTGCTGGCGCTGGCCGGCATCTGGAACGTCAACACCATGGGCGCCGCCACGCATTGCGTGCTGGCCTACGACGAGCGTCTGAAGCGCTTCCCCGCCTTTCTCCAGCAATTGGAGATGGAATCGAACGGCAAGCACATCACTCTGACGGGCGATCCGACCGGGTGGGACACCTGCCCAATCGTGTTCGGCGAGCCCGGCACCAACGCCCAGCACAGCTTCATGCAGCTCGTGCATCAGGGCACCCGGCCGGTGCCGGTGGATTTCATCCTCGCCGCCAATCCCGATCACGACCGTCCGGACGCGCATCGCGCCTTGGCGGCCAACGCCTTTGCCCAGGCCGAAGCCCTGCTGCGCGGCCGCTCCGAGGCCGACATCCGCGCCGAAATGGCGTCGAAAGGCGCCTCGCAAGCCGAAATCGACCTGATCGCCCCGCATCGCGTCGCCGTCGGAGAACGCCCGTCCAACACCATCATGTTCAACCGCCTGGACGCTTTCAGCCTGGGTCGGTTGATCGCGCTCTACGAACACAAGGTCGCGGTGCAAGGCTGCCTCTGGCACATCGACAGCTTCGACCAGTGGGGCGTGGAACTGGGCAAGCAACTGGCCGGCGGCATCCTGCCTGAACTGAGCCCCGGCGCGGCACCCGGTGCCCATGATTCTTCGACCGCCAGCCTGATCGCCCGCTTCCGCCGTCTGCGCAACGAGGCCTAGGCCCCATGGGACCGAGTGCCATATCCAGCCGCATCCGCCTGCTGCCGGAAACCACGGTCAATCGGATCGCCGCCGGGGAGGTGATCGAGCGGCCGGCCGCCGCGGTGAAGGAACTGGTCGAAAACGCCCTCGACGCCGGCGCGACGCGCATCGCAGTCGCCTTGGACGGCGGCGGCATCGACCGGATCGAGGTCACCGACGACGGGTCCGGCATGAACGCCGACGAACTCGCGCTCTGCGTGCTCCGCCACGCTACATCGAAACTGACCGACGACCACCTGATCCGCATCGCCACCCTGGGCTTTCGCGGGGAGGCTCTGCCGTCGATCGGCGCGGCCGCGCGCCTGTCCATCACATCCCGCCCCCAAGCCGGAGGCGATTCCGACCACGCCAGCACCATCACCGTCGAAGGCGGGGCCGTCAGCGGCGTCTCTCCCGCCGCCGGCGCGCCTGGGACACGGGTCGTCGTGCGTGATCTGTTCTTCGCCACGCCGGCGCGACGAAAGTTCCTCAAGAACGCCCGCACCGAGGCCGATCACGCCGAATCCGCGATCCGTCGTCTGGCCATGGCCGCGCCCGAAGTCGCCTTCCGCCTGGAAATCGACGGAAGGGTCGTGTTCGACCTGCCGACACAGGATCGTGCCCATCGCGTTGCCGCCCTGCTCGGAACCGAGGCCGCGGCCGTAATGCTGCCGGTCAATCACGAGCGAGGCGACATGCGCCTGACCGGCTATGCCTGCTCCGCGGCGGTATCGCGCGCGACCAGCACGGCGCAGGGGCTGGTGGTCAATGGTCGCCCCGTGGCGGACCCGGTCCTGAAATCCGCCGTCCGGGTTGCCTATCGCGATGTCATCGGCCATGGGCGCTACCCGGTGGTGGCGCTGTATATCGACCTGCCACCGGAAGAACTGGACGTCAACGTCCACCCGGCCAAGACCGAGCTGCGGTTCCGCGATACCAACGCCATCCGCGCTCTGGTGATCGGCGGCCTGACACGTGCCCTTGCGGGAGGCGCCGGGTCGGACGTGCCGGCCCCGCAAATCTCATCCAGCCATCGGCCATCCTTGCGGCTGGCCTATTCCCGTCCGCCCAGCGGCGGCATCCGCGCCCTGCCATTGCCTGGGATGCCATCCGGCAACAGCGGCCCTGGAGTCGCCGAAGCCCGCCTGCCATTCGACTCCGGCCCGGCGGCCCGCGTGCTTCCAGCACCAGCCCCGCAGGCGCAATACCCATTGGGCGCCGCCGTGGCCCAGGTATTGGACACCTATATATTGGCGGTTGCCTCCGACGGCGCCCTGGTACTGGTCGATCAGCATGCGGCGCATGAACGCCTGACCCACGAGGCGATTCGTACCCAGATGCTGCAAGGTGGCACGCGCAGCCAACCGCTGCTGCTGCCCGCGGTTGTCGATCTTCCGCATGGCGACGCCGACCGTCTCCTTGCCCGGGCCGCCGACCTGCACCGGCTTGGCCTGGAAATCGAGGCGTTCGGCTCCGGCGCCATCCTCGTCCGTGCCCTCCCCGCCGCGCTGGGCACGCCGGAACCCGGCCCGTTGCTGCGCGATCTGGCCGACGAACTGGCCGAACTCGAAGAAACCATCTCCCTGGAATCGCGCCTGGACGCGGTGATCGCGCGCATGGCCTGCCATGGCAGCATCCGGGCCGGGCGGCGCCTCGCCCAGGCCGAGATGGATGCGCTGCTGCGCCAGATGGAAGCGACCCCACGTGCCGCGACCTGCAGCCACGGACGACCGACTTTCCTGAAA
>CAMBXJ010000065.1 GCA_945871455.1 Asaia bogorensis | reverse complement strand
AATCCGGGGGGCTGTGGCGATCGATCCTGGCCGGGATGGTCTTGGGCGCCGCCGTCTGGTTGACCTTCCGACTTTCGCTGGCGGCGTATTTTCCGTTCATCCAGGTCAGTCTGCCATGGTCGGCTCTGGCCATGTCGGTTCTGCTGTCCGTTATGGGGGGTGGGGCCGCGGTGGCGGTCACCATCTATGGCGGCCAGGGTATGCGCGATACCTTGCTGGCCGGATCGCTGCTGTCCGCCGGCGCGTCCTGCACGTTGTTCGTCAGCATGAGTGCCCTGGCCGATCCGCTGGTGCTCGGATACGACCTGAAAGGGGTGCTGGCCGCGATGGTGGCGGCAACCGCGCTTTGCGGCTTCGGCCTCCGGTGGCTGCGTGGCGCGTCGTCCGTTCGGCAGCGGCTGGTTCCGTCGATCCTGATCGGGCTGGCCCTGCCCGCGCTCGACCTTGCTTCGCTGTCGTCCATCCTGCCGTTTACCGAATGGGAAACCGCCGCGGCGACGCCTGGCGCATTGGCGCTGCAACCGGTGACCGTCGTCTTCGTGTCGGAATTCCTGTTGGTGCTGGCCCTGACCCGGGCGGGCGTGGAGGTGGATCGGCAGTCGGCGGCGCGCACCCGGCGGGAGAACGACCGCCTGCGGCAACTGGCGGATTGCACCTTCGAGGGCATCCTGGTGCATCGCGGTGGGAACATCATCGATGCCAACCGCGCTTTCTGCGCGCTGGTGGGCCTGCCGTTGGATCAGGTCCTGGGCAGCAAGGTGTCGCGCTTTATTCATGGGATCGGTGAAGGCCAAGGGATCGGTGAAGGCCAAGGGGGCGGCACCGGCCAAGGGGGCGGCGGATCGCCCGCACAGCCGCGCGAGTTGACCCTTACCCAAGCCGACGGCCCCTCGTTCCCCGTGGAAGTCCTCTCCGCCGGTCTGGCGTTCGGCCGGGATGGCGGCGAAGTGGCGGCGGTGCGCGACATTCGCGAACGCAAGGCGGCCGACGAAAGCGCGCGCGATCGCCAGCGCGTGCGGGATTTGCAGCGGGAGGCGGTGGAACTGCGCGAACGCCAGCGGATCGCGGAGGAGGCCAGCCGAGCGAAATCGGCGTTTTTGGCCATGATGAGTCACGAAATCCGGACGCCGATGAATGCGGTTCTGGGCCTGGCCGCGACGCTGCTGGACGAAAGCCTGTCCGCCGATCAACGGAAGGTCGTCGGGACGATTCGCGAATCCGGCGACAGCCTGATGCGGATCCTGAACGACATCCTGGACTTTTCCAAACTGGACGCCGGACGGATGACGTTCGAGCTGGCGCCGTTCTCCCCCGTTGCCTTGCTGGATGAAATCGGCAGCGTGCATGGGCCGCAGGCCGAACAGAAGGGGTTGTCGCTGCTTGTCGATGCGCCGCTCGATCTGCCGTCCCATCTGCTGGGGGATGGCGGGCGGATCCGGCAGGTGCTGGGCAACCTTGTTTCCAACGCGATCAAGTTCACCGACTCCGGCCACGTGGCCGTCCGCAACCGCTGTCTGGCACGGGGTGGGCAGGATGTCCTGATGGAATGGACGGTGGAGGATACCGGCATCGGGATCGAGGCAAGCCAGTTGAAAGGCCTGTTCGATGCGTTCATCCAGGCGGATGATTCGATCACAAGACGGTTCGGCGGGTCCGGCCTGGGTCTGGCGATCAGCCGCCAGATCGTGGAGCAGTTGGGCGGTGAGATCGGGGTTCGCTCGACCCCGGGCCAGGGGAGTTGTTTTCGCTTTCAACTGCCGTTGGTCGTGGCAACGGGCGTGGAAAATCAGCAGGCCCCGGCCGCGGATAGCGTGATCACGCTATCGACCCGGCTGGAGGCCCTGGGGCGCCCGATGCGCGTGCTGCTGGCCGAGGACAATGTCACCAATCAGTTCGTGCTGACGCGCATGTTGGCCGGGTTGCCGATCGCCATCGATACGGCGGCGGACGGACGGGAAGCCGTCGGGTTGGCGATGCGGACCCAATATGACCTGATCTTCATGGATATGCGGATGCCGGAGATGGATGGCCTGGCCGCGACCACGGCCATCCGGTCCGGCGACGGCCCATCCCGGCTTGTGCCGATTACCGCGCTGACCGCGAATGCCTTCCCGGAGGACGTGGCCGCATGTTCGGCGGCCGGCATGACCGATTTCGTTTCGAAGCCGTTGGCGAAGACGGCACTCCTGCAGGCGGTCCTGCGAGGGTTGGACCGGTCGACCGGCGTGACCCGGACGACGGACTATGCGCGCCCCGGTGAAGCGGGTTGAACGGCGCCCGGGTATCGACGGCCGCGGGCGCCGCGCAACGATAACCGCGCCATCTGGTGTCGAGCCCGTGTCTCCGCGAGTCATGGCGGGTGCCGACCCGCCATTCACGGCTTGCGGTGCCGGTCTGAGCAAAGTGGCGCGATGGCCTGCCTGTGCAGGTCCTGGTGCTGCTGGATGACCACGCACCAACCGACCGAACCGGTGACCCACGGCGACAACGGGCGTGTCATTGCAAGCTCGGCGAGGCAATCCGGGGCAACCGACAGGATCGATGCCTCCAAGACCCTGGATTGCTTCGCCGCGCTCGCAATGACACGCCAGCACATATGTCAATGGCTGAGGCGGTCGGCCGGTAGTGCGCCGGGAGACCGGCAAGGAGGTGCAAGTCCTCTACGGTGAAGACATAGCGAGTCACACCGCCCCCGAGCCGCGCGTGTTGCCCCGTGAGGGGCAGGGCGAAGGCACGTGCAGGCTGGCCATTGAGCCGCGAAAGCGTCTTATCCCGGATGCCGACAGGGTTACCAACCTGGAAGGCCACACGACCTGTCGCGTCATCGCGAGCGGCGGGTCGATCCGGCCTGGTCAGAGACCCCAGCATGCACGGACACCCCTTGTCCGGGAACCGGGAGATCTCGTCACTGGCCGGGGCGGTAGCGCGCCGCCGGTCCGCGTGGGGGAGGGGTCATCGCGTCAAACACCCAAGGTGGGAGCCGTATGCGGGAATTCCGCCCGTACGGTTCTGTGCGGGGGGCGCCCAGTGCTGGGCGTCCCTACCGCGATTCAGTTGGTCATGCGGGCCTTCCTGACGGCGGCGAGGCGCAAGGCGTAGTCGATGGCCTCGATCAGGCTGTCCTCGTTGGCGATGCCCTGGCCGGCGATGTCGAAGGCAGTGCCGTGATCGACCGAGGTGCGGATGATCGGCAGCCCCAGCGTGATGTTCACACCGGACAAGGCCTGCCATTTGCCGGTGACCGGGTCGATATTGAAGCCCAGCAGCTTGACCGGGATGTGGCCCTGGTCGTGATACATCGCGACCACCGCGTCATACTGGCGGGCCCGCAGCTTCACGAACACGGTGTCCCCCGGCACCGGTCCGCTGATATCCATCCCCTCGGCGCGACATTGCGCGATGACCGGGGCGCTGACCTGGATGTCCTGCTGGCCGAACAGCCCGCCCTCGCCCGCATGCGGGTTGAGTGCCGCGACGGCGATCCGCGGCGCTTTTATGCCCAGGTCCAGCATCGCCTGATGCGTAACATCGATCGTGCGGCGCAACCGCTCGGCCGTCAGCAGCTTCGGCACATCTTCCAGCGCCACATGCGTCGTGACATGGGTTACCCGCATATCGCCGTGTGCCAGCAGCATGATGGAGCTTTTGGTGCCGGTCAGCGCCGCCAGCATGTCGGTATGGCCGGCATATTTGTAGCCGGCGAGATTCAGGGCTTCCTTGTTCAGCGGCGCCGTGACGATCGCGTCGATCTGTCCCTTTTGTGCCATGGCGACGGCTCGTTCGACCGCCAGGTAGGAAAAGCGGCCGGCCTCCGACGCCATCACACCGATCGCGATCGGGGCTTTTTCCTCTCCGGCGGACAACATGGCCAATGGCGCGCCGGTGTCGTCCGCATCCGGAATGTCCAGGGTTTCCCCCAGTTGCGCGCGTGCGGTGTGCAATGCGGACCGGTGACCGATAACGAGAAGTTGCAATTCCCCGGCGTCGATGCGCGGCTTCAGGCGGCGACAGGCCTTGACGATGATTTCCGGCCCGACTCCGGCCGGATCGCCCATGGTAATTCCCAGACGGGGGGTAATTCCCAGACGGGGGGTGATGTCCAGCCGAGGCGTGGTGCTCACAATACGTCCGCCACGGCGTCGCGGTAACGCTGCTGCACGGCCAGATGATCGGCAACCGACTTGCCGGCGATCCGCCGGTGGTGACGGCGGTTGAACGTGTTGGTCAGGGTCAGATGCGTCGCGCCCGCCTGCTTCCAGAACCGCGCTTCTTCCCGCCAGTCCTTCTCGGTGCCGGCTCCGCCCGATGTCCAGACCTCGATCCCGACAGCGTCGGCCGAGCGTCCGGCTTCGGCGGTGAGATGGCGCAGCTTGGCGAATTCGGCGAGGGCCGCGTCGCCGGGCGGGTAGGCGTTCATGATCCAGCCGTCGCCCAGGCGCGCGATGCGGTCCAGGGTCTGCTCCACATGGCCGCCGAACCAGACCGGCACGCGGCGATTGACGGGCAGGGGATTGATCCCGGCATCCTCGATCGTGTGCCAGCGGCCTTTGAACGTCACATGCGGGTCCGCCCACAGTTTCTGCATCACTTCCACCTGTTCGGCCGACCGACGGCCGCGGTTGGAGAAGGTTTCGTTCAGACCGGTGAACTCGACCGGGTTCCAGCCCACGCCGACGCCGAGCCGGAAGCGCCCGCCGCAGAGCACGTCAAGGGAGGCGGCCTGCTTGGCGACCAGCACCGCCTGGCGCTGCGCCAGGATCAGCACCTGGGTGGAGAATTCGGTGGTCTCGCGGCAGATCCCGGCCAGATAGGCGAAACAGACGAACGGGTCGTGGAACAGGTCGGCGGATGTGTTGCGATCGCCCCAGTCCGGCCGGGTGGCGACATTCACCCCCAGCACGTGGTCGGCGAGGCCCAGATTGGTGTAGCCCTGCGCCTCGGTCGCCTGCGCGAAGTCACGCAGCAGCCCGGGATCGCCGCCGATATCGTGCAGCGGAAGCATGACGCCCAGTCGCATGGTCCGTGTCCTTTTGGTGGGTTGGCCCGTGTGTAGCGGAATGTCGCATCCGGCCGCTATACCAGCGCAGCAGCGTCGACCCGCTGGCGGCCGGGGCGGTCAGTCGGTCGATCGAAGCGTGTTGGCTTCCAGGGCGTCGCGCAGCATCCCCTCGATCGGAGCGGCCTTGCGCGCGGTCAGGTCCATCAGAACCATCACCGATTCCGCCGTCGCGGCACAGGCATCGTCCTGGAAGATCGCCTGAGCCAGGCGGAAGGATGTGCGCCCGATGCTGATGATGGCGGTGCCGATCTCCACCTCGCCGCCCCAGTGCATCTCCGCCCGGAAATCCAGGGCCAGACGCACGATGGCAAACCCGTGGCCGGGCGGTGCCAGCGGGGCCTTCGGGTCCAGCAGGAAGGTGATGCGCCCGGTTTCCAGAAAGGTCGAAAACACCGCGTTGTTCAGATGCCCGTTGCTGTCGGCATCGCCGTAGCGCGCCGTGTCGCGAGCCCAGAGCGGATAGGCGGAGCGTTGGATCAGTCTGCGAGGATCGTTCATGGCGGCAGGATACCGGTTGATCGCACGGATGGAAACGCGGTGACATTTGAAGCGGTGATACCCGGCTTGTAGGGTCCTCGCACCGGCGCAACGAAGCGCCGACGGGATGGGAGCCTTCGTCCATGGCACAAGGAAAGAACGGTCGGCGCATGCTGGCCCGATGCCTCGCGGTTGGCGCGCTGGCGGCGATCACGCTGCTGCCGCTGGCGGCGGGCGCGCAGGACAAGGCCCAGACCATGGTCGTGGAGTTCGCGATCAAGGATTACGCGTCCTGGCGGCCGGTTTTCGATGGCGCCGAAGCCGCCCGGGCCAAGCTGGGCGTCACCAACCCGCGCGTGTTCCGCAATGCCGACAAGCCGGAGCGGTTGCTGGTCCTGTTCGATACGGCGAGCATCGAGCAAGGTCAGGCGTGGATGACGTCCGCGACCGTCAAGGCGGATTGGGAAAAGGGTGGGGTCGTCGGCGTGCCGACGTTCCGGTTCCTGCGGTAGACGGGTCGCGGCAAAAACCGCTCCAGTTGGCGTGTCGCCCGCGCACACGGTCATGGTGGGCGCAGGCCACCATCTCACGACTTTGCTGAGATCAACACCGCAAGCCGTGGATGGCGGGTCTGCACCCGCCATGACGCGGAGAAACCGGCGCCCAACTCCAAATGGAGCAGTTGTTGTTGCGCGTCGCGTTAGACCGGTCGCGGCCCGCGCGTCGGGCTGACTCGACGGGGTTTGCCGGGTCGCGGGTTGTCGATGGGGATCCGCCCCCGCCTTGCCAGTGTCACCCCACCCGGACCAACCGGTGCTGCTTGCGTCCGGCGGACAATTTGATCGCGCCGTCGCGCAGGTCGGACAGCGAGATCACCTGGCCCTCCTCGGTCACCGGCGAGTCGTTCACCCGCGCGCCACCGCCCCGGATCAGGCGGCGGGCCTCCCCGTTGGTGGCGGCCAGGCCGGCCAGGGTGAATAACCGGAACGCCGGGACCCCCGCCTCCAGTTCGGCCCGAGCCACATCCACGCTCGGCAGCGTATCCGCAGCCTCGCCTTCCTCGAACGCGCGTCTGGCGGTTTCGGCGGCCTGGGCGGCGGCCTCGGCACCGTGGCAGAGGGCGGTGGCCTCGGTCGCGAGGATCTTCTTCGCCTCGTTGATCTCGGCCCCACCCAGGGCTTCCAGGCGCGCGATCTCGGCCAGCGGAAGGTCGGTGAACAGGCGCATGAAGCGCCCGACATCGGCGTCTTCCGTGTTGCGCCAGAACTGCCAGTAGTCATAGGCCGACAGTCGGTCGGCGGTCAGCCACACCGCCCCCTGCGCGGTCTTGCCCATCTTGGCGCCCGACGCCGTGGTGATCAGCGGCGTGGTCAGGCCGTAGACCGTTTTCGCATCCGTCCGCCGTGTCAGCTCGATCCCGGACACGATGTTGCCCCACTGGTCGGACCCGCCGATCTGCAACGTCACCCCATGGCGGCGGTGCAGTTCGCGGAAATCGTAGCTCTGCAGGATCATGTAGTTGAATTCGAGGAAGGTCAGGGAGTGCTCCCGCTCCAACCGCAGCTTGACCGAGTCGAAGCCCAGCATGCGGCTGACCGAGAAATGCACGCCGACATCGCGCAACAGCTCAATATACCCCAGCCGGTCGAGCCAATCCGCGTTGTTGACCATGAAGGAGTCGGAGCGGCCCTCGCCGAAGCGCAGGAAAGGACCGAAGCAGCGGCGGATGCCTTCCATGTTGGCGGCGATGATCGCGTCCGTCAGCAACTGGCGGGATTCGTCGCGTCCGGACGGATCGCCGATGCGCGTGGTGCCGCCGCCCATCAGCACGACCGGCTTGTGGCCGTGCTTTTGCAGCAGGCGCAGGATCATGATCTGCACCAGACTGCCGACATGCAGGCTGTCGGCGGTGCAGTCGAAGCCGATATAGGCGGAAATCGGTCCGGCCCGCATGGCGGCGCTCAAAGCATCGGTGTCGGTGCATTGGAAGACGAAGCCGCGTTCGGTGGCTTCGGTGATGAAGTCGCTGCTCGCCATGGCGCCAGACCCTGTGTATCCGAGGGCGGCTTCACTAGCAGAGCTTCACGGGCAGAGACAGGGGCAGCGGCCAATGCCAAGGGTGATCGGGTTGATGAGCGGCACGTCATTGGACGGGGTGGACGCGGCCTGGCTGGACACCAATGGCGTCAAGGTGACCCGGTTCGGTCCTAGTCTGACAATCCCGTACGACGACAGGCTGCGGCGGGATTTGCGTCACATTCTGGATCGCGCGCCGACCTTGGACAGCAACGACAGGCGGCTGAAGACCGCGGTTGCCCGCCTGACGGAATACCATGTGCGTGCCGTCAGCGACCTGGATTGTCCCGCCGATCTGATCGGCTTTCATGGCCAGACCATCCTGCATCAGCCGGATCGGCACCGGACTTGGCAGGTCGGCAACGCGCGGGAACTGGCTCGCCGAACCGGACTTCCCGTCGCCTGCGACTTCCGGTCGGCGGATGTGGCGGCGGGCGGGCAGGGGGCGCCGCTGGTGCCGGTGTTTCACGCGGCCCTGGCCGCCGACCTGCCGAAGCCGGTGGCGGTGCTGAATATCGGTGGCGTGGCGAACGTCACCTGGATCGGCGCGGACGGCACCCTGGTTGCCTGCGACACCGGCCCGGGGAATGGGCCGCTGGACGATTGGGCCGCTCTCCATACCGGCGCCCCATACGACCGCGATGGCGTCTTGGCGCGGGCCGGTCAGGCTGACGCGGCGGTTCTGGCTCGCCTGCTTGCCGCCCCCTATTTCGCTCGGCCGGCACCAAAATCGCTGGATCGGTTGGATTTCGCGGCGGCTTTGGAGGCCAGCGGTCTGGACGCGCTGTCACCGGCCGACGGGGCCGCCACGTTGGTCGCCTTCACCGCGGCCGCGGTCGCGACCTGCCGGTTTCCCGCCCCGCCCAGGCGATGGCTGGTCGCTGGCGGTGGCCGGCACAACCCCGCGATCATGGCAGACCTGCGCAATCGGCTGGGCGTGCCGGTCGAGTCTGTCGAAAGCCTGGGATGGGATGGCGACGCCGTGGAGGCGCAATGCTTCGCCTTCCTGGCCGCCCGGGTGGTGGCGGGCTTGCCGCTGAGCTTTCCCGGCACGACCGGCGTGCCGACGCCGTTGCCGGGTGGGCGAATCGTCACCCCGGACGGTTGACGGATCGCATAGCCCTTAACGTCGTTGCCGGGCTCTACCCGGCAAGCCGCGCGTCAACGGCCGGGGGGGTTGGCGGGTCATGCCTGGCAATGGCGTTAAGGGGACAGTGCCGGTCAATGACCAGGGCCGTCGATATGACACGCCATTCAAACGCGGAAAGGGGCGGCAAGCCCCGCGGCGCCGCCCCTTTTCCACCAATCGGAGCCAATCAATCAGCGGCAAGCGCCATCTGACGGCGTGAGATCGCCTTGCCGCAATGGTCTTCGACCGCTTCGGCCACCTGGTCCGCGTGTTGGGCGAAAACGTGATCCGCGCCACTGAACACGCGGTAATCCACGTGTACATTCTTCTGCGTGTTCAGCTTGTCGACCAGCTTCCGGACGGCGGGTTCGGGCACCAGTTCATCGGTGTCGCCATGCAGCATCAGACCGCCACAGGGACAGGGCGCCAGGAAGCCGAAATCATAATGATTGGCGGGCGGCGCGACGCTGACCCAGCCCGAGATTTCCGGACGGCGCATCAGCAGTTGCATGCCGATGAAGGCGCCGAAGGAATACCCGGCTATCCACAACCCTCCATGGTTGGGATTGACCGCCTGCATCCAATCCAACGCCGCCGCGGCATCGCCGATTTCGCCGATCCCGCCATCGTAGCGGCCCTGGCTGCGGCCGACGCCACGGAAATTGAACCGCATCACCGAACAGCCCAGCTTCTGAAAAGACTGGTACATCGAGTAGGTGATCCGGTTGTTCATCGTCCCACCATGCAACGGATGGGGATGAAGGATCAGAGCGACGGGCGCTCCGCTCTCCTTCGAGTGGTGGTAACGACCTTCGAGACGGCCGTCTGGGCCGGCAAACATTACCTCGGGCATGGCTATTCGAAACCTGTTTCCTGTCGCATCCAGCGGTACTTGAACGGGGCCCCCGTGACCCAGCCCGTCCGCCGGCCCTGTCCGCGCTTACCCGGCACGCTTCCGTGAGGTTAAGCGGGTCGATCGTCAGATAAGGACGCGTTATCTTCCGGTCTGGCCGGAAGCCGCGTCCGAGGTAGGTATTCTTGACCTGCGCAGTCGGAAATAATAGTCTGCGTCCATGTCTTGCATCGTCTGGGCTTTACGCCTTCCCCTCCCCTTTCGATCGGAACGTCCGATTGAATGGGCCTCCCGGCAGGCTCCCTACCGCTCGGCGAGGCGGACTATAGGACAGACTAACCGAATTTTCATAATGGAAATGTCGCATGGCTTTCATGTTCCTGCGTGAGACCGTCCGGACATATCGGGAGCGCGATCCGGCCGCTCGGTCCAACCTTGAAGTTCTCCTCTGCTATCCTGGCGTGCATGCGGTTATCTGGCATAAATTATCCCATGCGCTATGGCGACACAAATTTTATCTTCTGGGTCGATTTTCATCACATATCGCACGTTTTTTGACCGGGATCGAAATCCATCCCGCCGCGATCCTCGGCCGCCGGCTGGTCATCGATCACGGAATGGGAGTCGTGATCGGTGAAACGGCGGAAATCGGCGACGATTGCTATCTCTATCATCAGGTCACTCTCGGCGTGGCCCGGACCAGCGGCGGCAAGCGCCACCCGACGGTCGGCAACAACGTGATCATCGGCGCCGGCGCCAAGGTTCTCGGTCCCATCACCGTGGGCGACAATGCGCGAGTCGGCTCCAACGCCGTGGTGGTCGATCACGTCCCCGCCGATACCACTGTCGTCGGCGTGCCCGCCCGTCCGGTCGATCGCAAGATCCCGCGCCGCCAACCCGGGTTCGACCCGTACGGGATGCCATGCGATGACAGCTTGGACCCGTTGCTGCGCGACCTGGAAGGGCTGCGGGCCGAACTGGCGGACGTCGAGGCCAGGGTGGCTCGGCTGACGGAAAATGCGCCTCGGGCGCGTCAAACCGCGGCGGAATAGACATGCATCTGTCAACCAAGGGCCGCTATGCGGTCATGGCGATGGTCGATCTGGCCACGCGCCAAACCATCGGCTGCGAATGCGGCCCAATCTGCCTGGCGGAGATCGCGACAAGGCAGCAACTCAGCCAGTCCTATCTGGAGCAGTTGTTTGGGAAGTTACGCCGAGCGGGGCTGGTGGCGTCGGCGAGGGGGCCGGGGGGAGGGTATCGGTTGGCCCGCGGGTCCGACCAGATCGCCATCGCCGATATCGTCGCCGCCGTGGATGAACCGATCCATGCCACACGCTGTGAGCGTGGCAGCGGCGGATGCCTCGCCGGCCCCGCCCGCGACGGCGCCCATGAGCAGTGCCAGACGCACGACCTTTGGTTCGAACTCGGCCGGCAGATCCAGCTTTTCCTGACCGCGGTCACCCTGGCGGATGTGATTGCCGGGCAAGTTGCGGGGCGGGCGGTGGTGTTGCCAACCACGGGAACGGACAAGCTGGCGGCGGAGTGAGATGCATTACCTCGACGCCAATGCCAGCGAACCGCCGCGGCCGGAGGCTCGGACCGCCTTGTTGGGGGCGTTGGATGTCATCGGCAACCCATCGTCGGTGCATGGCCCCGGGCGAAACGCTCGCCGGTGGTTGGAAGACGCACGGGAAGCGCTGGCCCGGCGCTTCGGTGGTCGCCCGGAAGACCTCATTTTCACCTCGGGCGGGACAGAGGCCGACGCGCTGGCCTTGCACGCGCTGGGTGCCGGCCGGCGGCTGATCGTCAGCGCGGTCGAACACGATGCCATCCGCTCGGTCGCTGGGTTTGGCGCCGCGTCGGGCCGCGACGTCGTGGTGCTGCGCGTCGATGCCGCCGGTGTCGCCGATCTGGGCCAGTTGGAAGCCCTGCTGCGCGACGGCCCGCCTGCGCTGGTCTGCCTCATGCTGGCGAACAACGAGACGGGCACGATCCAGCCGATCGCCGAGGCCGCGGCTCTTTGTCGCCATCACGGGGCGTTGCTGCATGTCGATGCGGTCCAGGCGGCGGGGCGGATCGATGTCGATATCGCCGCGCTCGGGGCACACGCGCTGGCTCTGTCCTCCCACAAGCTGGGCGGCCCGACGGGGGCGGGCGCTTTGCTGTTGGCCCCTGACGCACCGCCTGTCGCCGCTTTGATCGCCGGGGGCGGACAGGAGCGTGGGCGTCGGGGTGGCACCCCACCGGTTGCCGTGATCGCCGGATTCGCCGCGGCGGCATGCGCTGCTCCGTTATCCGCCGAACTGGCCGTATTGCGCGATGCCGCCGAAGGCGCGGCCGTGTCTTGCGGTGCGATCGTCTGCGGCGCCGGGGCGGAGCGCTTGCCCAACACCACGTCCCTGGCGTTGCCGGGGGTGCGGGCGGACGCGCAGGTCATGGCGCTGGATCTTGCCGGTATCGCGGTCAGTGCCGGAGCGGCGTGCTCTTCCGGCAAGGTCGCTTCCAGCCATGTGCTGACCGCGATGGGTCTCGGTGCCCTGGCTGGCCAGGCTATCCGCGTCTCGCTGCCCTGGAATGCGACACGGGCCGACATCGACGCCTTCATCTCCGCGTACCAGCGCATGGCGGATAGACTCCGTTCGACGCTGGTGCCGCATGCCGCCTGAGACCAGATATCGGCCATGATCGAAGCTCCATCCCGCCCGAACCGCCCAGTCTACCTGGACAACCAGGCCACCACCCGGTGCGACCCGCGCGTGCTCGCCGCCATGCTGCCCTGGTTCACCGAGCAGTACGGCAATCCGCACAGCGCCGAACACATCATGGGGACCACGGCCGAAGCCGCGGTGGAGGACGCGCGTGCCCATGTCGCCGCCCTGCTGGGTGCCGGCACGCAGGAGATCGTGTTCACCTCCGGTGCCACCGAAAGCAACAACATCGCCATCAAGGGCGCCGCTCGGCATGCCAGGCGGATGGGCGATGAGCGTCGGCGCATCGTCACGGTCGGGACCGAGCA
>CAMBXJ010000064.1 GCA_945871455.1 Asaia bogorensis | reverse complement strand
TGCTGACCATGCCGGCGCAGGCGTCGGCGTGGGATATCGCGTGGCGGCTGGCGCTATGCGGCACCGGGTTCGGGTTTTTCCAGGCCCCAAACAACCGGCTGATGATCAGCAGCGCACCGCCGGACCGGGCCGGGGCGGGCAGCGGGATGCTGTCAACGTCGCGATTGGTGGGGCAAACGACCGGATCGGCCTTGGTCGCGGTGGCGTTTGGACTGACGCACTCGGCCGAGAACGCGGTGGTGTTGGGGACACAGATTTCCATCGGCATGGCGGCGGGGTTCGCCGGGCTTGCCTGCATCCTGAGTTGGATGCGGTTACGGGGAACCTAAGGCGGGAGGCCAGCCCACGCGTCGTGGTCTGCACAGGCAAGCCATCGACGACTTGACCGTGATCAACACCGCAAGGCGCGGGTGGCGGGTTTGCATCAGCCGGGACCCGGGGGACAGACCCGCGCCCAACACCCAATGGAGCGGTACCTGTTGCGCGTCGCCTAACCAGCCCCTTGCAAGCGACGGGCGATAATCCGACCGTGCACGGGCACCAGCAGATCGAAATGGTCGGTTTGGCGCACATCGGTGATCTGTTGTGGGTGATAGGCGACGATATTGGTGCCGTTGCGGTGGCGCACGCTTTCGTAAACGATGCCG
This sequence comes from Asaia bogorensis, assembly GCA_945871455.1. Taxonomy (GTDB): domain Bacteria; phylum Pseudomonadota; class Alphaproteobacteria; order Acetobacterales; family Acetobacteraceae; genus Rhodopila. The sequence goes on along the minus strand of CAMBXJ010000064.1, from coordinate 12,022 downwards.
GACCCGGCGGCTTCCCGGATGCTTTCCCCGAATTCCTGGGACGCGCCATGGCTGGTGCCGGAATACAGGTCCGGGCGGGTCTGCTGCTGGCCACGCAAGTCGAGGAAGTCATCACCCAGCAGGCATGCCGCATAGCAGCGGAACACCCGCCGCGTCTCGGGCGTCCCTAGGGCGACCGACTCCCGTCGCAGATGATGTGCGACCTCGGCCACGGCTGTCGCAATGGACGCTCCGGCATACCAGGCGCCAAGATGCGGGCCACTGAATCGGCCACCTTCGGGCGACGCATGCAGGAACGCAGCCATGACAACGCTGGCGTTCGGGACGCCGAAAACCCATTCCGCGCGGGGCAAACGAGCGGCTCGTTCGGCGACCAGACGGTCATTGGTCCAGCCTTCCAGCTCCATCACAGCCTCCAGGTCACCCGCGCTGGCCACGGTCGCGAACGCATCGATGGGCGGGAAGCGAGACGCGACAAGCCGGAAGCTGGGATCGGGCGCCTGGACCGGCGGCAGCGTCGTCACGTGAAGACGATATCGTCGTCCGAGAGGGGAACAGCGTCGGCGTCGGCGTCATTGGGCGGCATGAACAGCCCCCCGCGCGCGGCATCCAGGAAGCGGCGCACCGCCATCAACCCGTCCTGCATGCCGCCGGTGACCAAGGCCAAAGGTGGCTGCCCGGCGAAAGGCTGGCTCCGATGCGGGCCACGCAACCATTCGACCCCGTCTTGTTCGGTCTGAAACAGGATGCGAAGCGATTTATGTATGCCGAGAACGGCGGATATTCGGATCAGCGTATCGGTCGACAGGATCAGGTCCTGATTGTCCCGCGCTGCCTTGACCCATCCGTAGAATGTCGACCGGGACGGGCCGCCCAGGACCAGCAGACGTTCCACTTCCGTCAGGCGCCAAAGATCCGCGATGGCGAGGAACGTCCGCAGTCCCGGTGCGCTCAAATGCCGTCGGTTCGTAGGCGAGAAGCGCGCCGCACCGAGCTGGAAGCGCGTCGGGGGCGGATCGCGTTCCAGCGGACGACCAACTGTCAGTAGGGCCATGGCCGAACTCCCATTCGGGATTGGACATAATGTCCGATATCGGACATGTCAATGCCGCCACACCTTATGTCGCCAGCCAGCGTCGAGTTATAGATTGCGGTCCGGGGAAACCCTGCCTACGCCGCGATCCCCTCCACCGGCGCCAGCGGCGTGCGGCCGCGGATCATGTCCGACGCCTTCTCCGCGATCATCATCGTCGAACTGTAGGTATTCGCAGACGGCATGTTCGGCATGATCGACGCGTCCACCACCCTGAGTCCCTGGACTCCATGCACGCGAAGCTCATCGCTCACCACGGACGTCTTGTCCGTCACCGGCCCCATCCGCGCCGTACCGATCAGGTGGTATGATGTGGAACCGTATTGACGGGCGTAGTCCAACCACTCGTCATCGGTATGCACGTTCGGGCCGGGCAGTTCGTCCTTGTCGAAGAACGGCGCCAGGGCCTGCGTGTGCAACAGCTCGCGCGCAAGACGCATGCCGCGCGCCATAACGCGCTGGTCCATCGGGTCCTTCAGGTAGTTCGGCTGGATGATCGGATCGGTGAACACGTCGGTGGACCGGGCGCGGACATAGCCGATGCTTTCCGGGCGGTGCTGCCAGACGCCGCACGTCATGCCGGGATAATCGTCCAGCAGCCCGACGAAACCCTGCTTGTAGCTGGCGGGACTGAACACGCCCTGGATGTCGGGCTGGCGCATCGTGTCCTCGGTTTTCCAGAACCAGTGCACGATGGATGGGCTGGTCGCCAGGATGGACGGCTTGCCCATCACCCAGCGTGCGATCTGCCCGACCAGACCCATCCCGTGCGACATCTCGTTCATCGTGCGGATGTTCTTCACCCGGGCCACGATGCGCGCATTGTAATGGTCTCGGAAATTCTCCCCCACGGGCAGGTCGGCAACCACGGGCACGCCCAGATCGTTCAACAGCCACGCCGGCCCAATGCCGGAGATTTGCAACAGCCGAGCGGTGTTGGCGGTTCCGGCGGAGATGATGACTTCTTTGCGGGCATAGACGCGGGTGCGGGTCTGGCGGTCCCGGTCGTCGACATATTCGACGCCGATGGCACGGGTGCCGTCGAACAGGATGCGCGCCGCCCGCGCGTCCGTGCGAACGTCCAACCGGCCGGTGGCGCGGGCGGGATGCAGGAACACCCGGGCGGCCGAATGGCGATATCCGCGATTGATCAGGCGCTGGAAGTACCCGACGCCGGCCTGGTTATCGCCACTGTTGTAGTCCTCGCAACGGGGAATGCCGAGTTCGCCGGCACCGTCGATGAACGCCTCGGTGATCGGATGGGTCCAGTCGTTGTCGGTGACGGGCAGGCTGCCGGTGCGGCCGTGGATGCGGTCGTCGCCAACGCCGATGCGCCGCTCCCCGCGCTTGAAATAGGGCAGGATGTCCACGTAGCCCCAGCCGCGGTTGCCGCGCTGCGCCCAGTGGTCGAAATCCTCCCGCTGGCCGCGGTTGTAGATCATGCCGTTGATGGAGCTGGATCCACCGAGGGTCCGCCCCTGCGTGGTGGGGATACGGCGGCCGTTGGTGCCCTCCCCAGGTTCCGTCTGGAACTGCCAGGTGTAGGTCGGGTTGAACAGCATCTTGATGAAGCCGGCCGGGATGTGGATGAACGGGTGCCGATCCGGCGGGCCGCATTCCAGGACGCAGACGGTGTTGCCAGGGTCTTCCGTCAGGCGGTTGCTGAGAACCGAGCCCGCCGCCCCGCTGCCCACGATCAAATAATCGAACTGGTCCCCATCCGTCTCAGCCACACTATCCCCCAATCCGCTCGGCCCTTATGCCGAACACCTGATTTGCCCATGGTCGGGTTCCATCCTATTCTGATGCGAACGGCAGTCCAAGCGACGTGGAGACCTCGTGCATGGAGTATGTCTGCGACGCGCCCAAAGATCGAACCTGGTTTCGCCTGATGACCGAGGGTGAGGCGGTGGCGGAGTCCCATGAAATGGGGCACGCGGTGGAAAAACACTACCGGCGGGAGAGGGAGCGGGCGGCTGAGAGCTATCAGCCGATCACCAGCGTCTTCATCGAGCAGGACATCGGCAAGGAATCCCACATCCAACGCGCCATGCCACTGTTTCTGACCTTGCGGAACCAGGACGGCAAGGCGTTGGTTACCGCGATGCTGCCGCCGCAAGGGCGTGGTGGCGGGCAATGTATCGTGGTCGGACCGACCAATGCCGACCCTTATCCCGATCATGCCGACGCGATCAGCGCCCTGGGCGACCATTTCGGCCTGACGCTGGACCGGGCGCAATGTTTCCCCTATCGTCGATAGTAGGAGGTAACCCCAAATGGCCGTCACCCTGGAAAAATTTGCCGCAGATTGCCACGATGCGATCAAAAATAACCCCGGCACGCCGGGCCGAGAGAAGGTCCGCGATCTGGTCAAGCAAGTCCTGGCGGACCCCGAATTCGTCGAGACCTATATCCCCGAAGGCACGCCGGAACGGCACGTGCTGTATGAGGATCCGGAATTCGGCTTCACCATCCTCGCCCACTGCCATACCGGCGCGAAGGGCAGCAAGCCGCATGACCACGGGCCTTCCTGGGCGGTCTATGGCCAGGCTGCTGGAGAGACGATCATGACCGCGTGGGATCTGGTCTCTCGCCCGACCGAGCAAACCCCGGGCAAGGCCAGGTTCAACCACAACTATGTCATGAAAGTGGGCGACGCCTACCTTTACGATATCGGCGTGCTCCATTCCCCCGAGCGCAAGGCGGCCACGCGGCTGCTGCGCATCGAGGGGTTGAACATGGCGAAGATCAAGCGGCTTCCCTACGAAGCGGTCGAGGTCAGCCAGGCGGCGGAATGATCTGCTTTTCGTCGATCACGTAGCTTTTGATCCGACCGATAAACAGCGCGCCGTCGTCGGTCAGCCGCTTCATTTCCGGTGAGGCGGCGGCGCGCTGGGCGTCCTCCATGGTGTCGTACCAGAGTTCGGCGATACCATCGACCTCCACATTCGTTTCGGGAATGTCGGGACGGGTCCGCGTGCCCACGATGTGGGACTGCACGTAGCGGCGAACTCCCGGCACCGCATGCGCGAGCGGACCGTGGATTTCCAACCAGTGCTTGACGAACTGTTCGTGCGTGAATTCGGGCCGGCGCGTCAGCAGCGACATCATCTTGATCATGAATTGGGTTCCGTCTGCTTTGTGTTGTCCGGACGGTCATCGATGGCTGGATTATCGGGCCACCAATCGGTCAGGATCTGGTCCGGCGTGTAACGCAAGTGCAGGTGCACCGCGACGAGCTCTTCGCCATGCCGCTTCAGGGACCGGGACGCCAATCGCACGCCTCGGTCGCTCACCTCGGCGATCAGTGATGGAACCATGCCCCGAAGAGATGGGCTGTCACGCAGGATCGTCTCAATTGCGTCACGGGATCGATCAATCGTCTCCTGCCATCCGAGGCGAGGCTCCGGCGACGGGCTGGACTCCAGCTTTGCCAGGTGCTCGATAATCGTCTCAATCCGGCTGCCCAGCTCCCGCTGATCCCGGCGCCCTAATGACTCGATCTCCTCGGCCAGGTTCTCCCAGTCCAGACCCGACAGCGTGCTGGGCCAGTCATTCGCCCGCGCATCGGCCAGCGCGGCCCCGGCCGAACGCAGCGCATGCGCCTGGGTCAACGCCCAGACGTAATAGTCCTCGTCGTATTGGCCGATGGTCTTGGTGTCATCGGGCATCGCCCGTGTCCTCTCTGTCGGGGCTGGATTCAGCCGATGGGCTACGAGTGAGTCAACGTCCGCGACAGAACCGTGCCAACGCTTCGGCCGGTCCGCCCGCCCCACGCATCGCGAACCAATCGCGCCCCGCGGCCATCCACGATCCCTGCCGGTTGCATGTTCCCGGACAATGGAACACTGTCGTGAAAAATCCGGCCCTCCGAAACTGGGAGATCGGCATGGATGCAATGTCGGGGAGGAACCATAAATTGCGAAAGATCGCCATCTTTATTGCCGGTTTCGCGCTTGCCACGGGTTTGCTGGCTAACGTCGCCAAAGCCGGAGAGAAGGTCACCTGGAATTGGGCCATCTATGGGCCGCCACGCACCGTGACCGTCGCGTTCGAGCATATCGCCAAGACCGTCAAGGAAAAAACCAACGGCGATTTCACCATCAATCTCCGATACAATGAACAACTTTCCGAGGCCAAGGATGTGCTGGACGGGCTGAAAGTCGGCGCGTTTCAGGGCGCGATGACCGCCTACTCCTACGCTCCGGCCAAAACGCCACTGCAGGGCGTGCTGGACATGCCGTTCCTTCCGATCGGCGACCTGGTACTGCAACACAAGGTTCAGGACGCGTTCCAGAAATGGAAGCCGGCGGCCGAGGAACTCGCCCGCTGGGGCGCCGTGCATTTCATGACCGTGCTGCTGCCGCAATATGAATTCATGGGCACCGGCAAGCCCCCCAGGTCCCTGGAAGACTGGAAGGGTATGCGCGTCCGCGCTCTCGGCGGTCTGGGCGACGCGATGAAGCTGCTAGGCGCTGTCCCCACCTCCGTGTCCGCCCCGGAAACCTACTCCGCGCTGGAACGCGGCATGTTCCAGGCGGCATCGTTCCCCTTCGCCTATAGTTTCACAAGCTACCGCCTGCACGAAGTGTCCAAGTGGTACACGCTGGGCATGCATCTCGGGATCATCCACAACTCTATCAATCTGAGTATCGACGCCTGGAACAAGCTGCCGGCGGATTACAAGAAGATCATGGAGGACACGCGCCCGGAGGCCTATCGCCTGCAAGCCGAAGCCTATGAGGAGGCGGACAAGAAATCCATCCCACTGTTCGACAAGCGCAAGCTGGAGGCGATCAAGATCACCCCGGAGATGCGGGCCAGTCTTGTAGCCGCGGCGGGCAAGCCGGTATGGGACCAGTGGGTTGCCGATACCGATGCCAAGGGCCTGCCGGGCAAGGAAGCCATGCAGCACGTCATGGACCTGATCAAGCAGCACTCCGGCTCGGGTTCGTAAGCACCCAACAGCACAACGGCGGATCGTCCCATGACAGAACACGGTGACAATCCGCCGGTGCTGCTGCGCCTTTTCGACCGCTGGCTGACGGTGGTCGAGGACACCGCGAACATCATCGCGGCACTTGCCATCTTCTTCCTGATGTTCGTCGGCGTGATCCAGATCGTCGGCCGGACCGTGTTCGGCTTCGCGATCCACGGCTATATCGACTGGATCGAGCAAGCCTCGGCCCTCTTCGCCTTCCTCGGCATTTCCTACGCCCAGCGACTCGGCAGCCACATCCGTATGGACATCACGCTGGGCTGGCCCACGAAATTGCGCTGGTGGCTCGAATTGTTTGGCGTCATCCTGGCACTGGTGATCGTGACGATCCTGATCGACAGCAGCTTCGCGAATTTCAGGCGCGCCTATTCGATCGGCGATTCCTCCATGGATATCCGTATCCCGATCTGGCCGGCAAAGGGGATGATTCCCCTGGCGCTCAGCCTGTTGTGGTTGAGGCTGGTTCTGCACGTCTGGGGCTATGGCCGCATGGTGCTGAACCCATCGGCCCAGCCGGCTGGCATACCCAGGCTCGAAACCATCGAAGACCAGGTCAAGGACGAAATCGCCGAGGCACTGGGCCGGGGTGAATTGGCGGAAAAGCGATGATGGACCTGGAGCCGAGCGTTGTGGGCGGCATCGGCGTTGCGGCGCTGTTGGCGTTGTGTTTCCTGGGAGTGCGCTTTGCCATTGCCGGTGCGGCGGTCGGAACTTTCGGTCTCGCGGCCCTGATCGGCTGGGAGGCCGGCTTCCGCACGGTGGGAATTGTCCCCTACTCCGCCGGATCGAACTATACGCTGTCCGTGCTGCCGATGTTCATCCTGATCGGCTATCTCGCCTACTATGCCGGCATCACGCAAACCGCGTTCGAGGCCGCTCGGCGTTGGCTGGGGTGGCTGCCGGGCGGGCTTGCCACCGCGACGGTATTCGCGGTCGCGGGGTTCTCGGCGGTATCGGGTGCGAGCAGTGCCGCCGCGGCGGTGTTCGCCAAGGTCGCGATCCCGGAAATGCTGCGGGCGAAATACAGCCGCTCCCTTGCCGCGGGCGTGTGCGCCGCGGGGGCGACGCTGGATTCACTGATCCCACCCAGCACATTGTTGGTCGTCTATGGCATCATTGTCGAGGAATCGATCGGCAAGCTGCTGGTGGCGGGGTTCCTGCCCGGGCTGATCTCGGCGCTGGTGTATGCCGCCATCATCACCTGGCGCTGCTGGCGGGATCCCGCCATGGGACCGCCGATCTCCGGCTACACCTGGCCGCAACGATTCCAGTCCCTGCCCGGCACGGCGCCGATCTTTCTGGTTATCTTCATCGTCTTTTTCAGCATGTATTACGGCTGGGCGACGCCGACCGAAGCCGGTGCACTGGGCGCGTTCTGCGTGTTCATCTTCGCGCTGCGCAATGGCATCAATCGCGGCGAGATCAAGCAGTGCCTGCTGGATTCGGCAAAACTGACGGTGATGATCTTCACCGTGATCTGGGGCGTGATGATCTTCGTCCGCTTCCTGAGTTTCTCCGGCCTGCCCGAGGACATTGCCCGCTGGGTCACGTCGCTGGACGTCGCGCCCATCGTGATCCTGCTATGCATCTACCTGCTCTATTTCGTATTGGGGACGGTGCTGGAAGGCATCGGCATGTTCCTGCTGACCCTGCCGGTGATCTTCCCCGTCATCAAGGCGCTGGAATACGATCCGATCTGGTTCGGCATCGTTCTGGTGAAACTGTCGGGGATCGCGTCGCTGTCGCCACCGGTCGGGCTGGTGGTGTTCGTGGTCAACGGCGTCAGGCCGGACATTCCCGTGCGGGAAATCTTCAAGGGTATCTGGCCGTTCATCTTCGCCGATCTGATCACCCTGGCGGTGATCACGGCGTTCCCCGGCATTGTGACCTTCCTGATCGACAGCGGGGATTGAGCTTCCCCGACGGGATCGCTGCCGATCCCGTCCCCTGCCGAATGGCCGCGCGGCATGGCCCTGCCGGAACGAGGAGAGCCCCCGGCCGCCGAAAAGCGCCGGCTACAACCGCGCCGCGACCCTGCCCAGGCGTCGGATCCCCGCCAGGATTTCGTCCTGCGGCAGTCCGGCCCAGCCCAGGCGGAAGCGGAATTCGGTGGCGCCGAGTTCATCGCGGTACCGCTGCAATTGATCGCGGACATAGACCTCATCGCCGACGACGAAGCGGTCATGCGCGAACTGCCGGAACGCGGCGTCGCCATCGGCGCCGTCGAAGCCGCCGAACCCGTGCCCGGCATAGCGGGTGTATTTCGCGGACAGCGGTCCCTTTGCCATCTCGATCGCCGCGTTCATCGACGGACCGCAAAAGCATTCCCGGGACACCTGGCGCGCGTAGTCCAACGGCTTGCCCAGATCGACCCGCGCCTGATGGAAAACGCTCCACCAGCGCTTCATCTCATCCATCGACATGGCACCGGCGCCTTGCCAGGAATCGCCGATTTCCGCCGCCCGCTTCACCGCGTCTTCGACCGTGCCGCCGACCCATAGCGGTATGCCGCTGGGATTGCGCGGGCGCAGGCTAAGGCTGACATCGTCCAGATGGACGTATTTGCCGTGATAGGTGACATGGTCGCCGGCCCAAAGGCGGCGCATCGCCTCCACATACTCCTTGAACCGAGGCACGCGGGACCGTCGTTCCACCCCCATCGCGGAGAATTCGCCGTCGCGATAGCCCAGGCCGACGCCCAGCACGAACTTGCCGTCGGTCATGTGGTCGATCGTGGCGGCTTCTTCCGCCAGCAGGACGGGGTTCAGCATGGGCAGCAGCAGGACGGCGGTGCCCAGGGTCATGCCCTCCGCCAGGCTGGCGAGATAGCCCAGCATCGGCGACGCGGCGAACTGGCGCATCGTGGGCCCGACGATGAAATGCTGAGGCAACCACAGCGATGCGAAACCGGAGTCCCGCGCGGTGCGGACCTGGTCCTTCAGATCGTTGAAATGCGCCATCGTGTCCTGGGTGCCTTCGCATTCCAGGCTGACGAACATACCGACTTTCATCACGTGTCCTCCGGCCGCCTCGCGACCCTGTTGTTGATTACGACGTCGAGGTTAGGCGACACACAAGAATTACCGAATCGGGAAGCGATGGCACGTGCCTTTCAACGTCATGGCGGGTGCAGACCCGTCATCCACGACTTCGCTGTTGGCAGCACTGCAAGACGTTGATGGACGGCCTGCGCCCACCATGACGGGGTTGGCCGCCAGTGCGCCCGCTGGAGCGGTCATTCTTGAGCGTCGCCTTACGACGCCGGCGGCAGGTCCACGATAAACTCCGACGCCCCATATCCTGCCTCGATCGGGATGATCAGATGACGCCGCTTCTCGTCGAGTTTCCGCGACCGCGGCAGCACCGTCACCACGGGCGACGATTGCGCGGCCTGCATGGCCTCCGCGACGGTCCGGGATCGCGACAGTTTTTCCAGATTACGCTGAGTCGCGAACACCAGCTTGAAACGGCCGGCATCGGTGTCCGTCAGTGCCCGACCCGGCGGGATCCACACCGAATCGACCGCCTCGCCGCCGTCATGCAGCGCCAGGTGCTCCGCTGGCGCTTCCGCCAGAAAGAAATGCGTGTCGTAGCGCTTGGGCTGGTGGGACGGCGTGATCCAGTGGGCGAACGGCACCAGCAGGTCGGGCGCCGCGACCAGGCCATGCGCGCCAAGGACGGTCTCGAACGCAACTTCGCCGCTGCTCAGCGCCGCCCGATGCGCCTGTTCAGCCGCGCGCAGACGGTCAGCGCCGACCAGATCGGGGGATCCGGCGGGACGGGCGAGCAGGACGCCGCATTCCTCGAAGGTTTCCCGGATGGCCGCCATGCGCAGCGCCATGACGTCGCGCGCGATGCGGTCCGGATTGGGGCACAGATCGGCCCGGTCGGCGAGCGTGTGATCGGCGTCCTCCACCCGACCGCCAGGGAACACGAGAGCGCCCGAGGCGAAATCGATCGCGTGGTGGCGCACCACCATGAACACTTCCAACCCATCCGGTCCGTCGCGCAGCAACATGATGGTTGCCGCCAAACGTGCCACTGCTTCCGCTGCCATCCCGCTATCCCATGTGCCCAGTTTCCGGAACGATAGCGAGATCGCCGCCGCGTGGCGAGATGGCGTGCGGTCGTCGACCGAAGCGTAAGTGTCTGTCAGTCGCGCGTGAGCGCGCCGCCGTTGGTGGGATCCACATAGAACAGCGTATGGGCCAAGGGACCAATATCGTTATCGTAACGGCGTACCGACGCGGCGGTCCGCAACTCCGCCTCGCCTTCCTGCGTCTTACCCCGTTGGATCAGCAAGCGACCGAGATAGACATGGGCCTCGTCATCGTCGGGAAGTTGCCGGACAACATTGCGCAGCGTCGCTTCGGCGATGTCGAGGTTACCAGACGACCATTCGACCAGACCGCCGATCAGATCGACATGCGCCTTGAACTTGGGCAAAGTAACGGTTCGGCTTGCGCGCTGGCCTTCCTGAAAATAGGCACGTGCCTTGACTGGATCACGATCGGCGATCGCCAGAAATGCTCGGTTGAACGCGATCGTGGAATGCGCCGCGGCAGCAGCGCCTGGAATCGGCTCACTGATCGCAAATTGCCGATCGGCTTCCACCCGGTCGCCGTCCAGCAATGCCAGCATCGCCAGGACATTGTGCAGCATCACCCGCTGCGATGCCAACGCCCGTTCGTACGGGCGGCGGATGCCAGCCTCGGCGGTTTGCTTGGCCAGCGCCAGGCTGGCCTTGTCCCCTTCCACGCCGGCCGTCAGATCCGCCAGCGCGACCCGGTAGGGCGCGGCGCGTTCCAGCACGGCACGAGCCGATCGCTCCAGCAGGGTGGTGATGTCGCCATCCGGTTGATCGAGTGCCAGCTTCACCTGGACCTGATCCGGAAGCGTTATGTTGGCGATCAGCTTCATCGCGGGGGGCGGTGTGTCGATGACCAGCGAAATCGACACCGTTGTCGTCTCCAACCCGATGCGCTCGCGCAGTGCCAGAACAATTTGTTCTAGGTTCAATGGTTTGACGAGCGCACCGAGCAAGCCGGGATGGGCTGTGGTCTCAACAACCGGAGGTGGGACGATGGAGGATGTCCGTCCGATGCGGGCGGCCTCGGCGGTAAACACATCCTCGGCGGTCTGCGTCGTAAATCCCGTATCGGCGATTTTCTGCGGAACGGAGATGGTCAGCGCAAGATTGCCGCCGGACACCGCGGCGTCGCTCACAACCAGGCCCAGCATGATGGCGGCGAGCACGACGAGGCTGGTCAGATCCATGGGGTCTCGCTCCGGTTTGCGACGGCGGGGGCGTTCAGGACCGGGGATGGGTTGGTTGCATCGTCATGCATGATAGGGCGGCAAGTTCATGGGTTCCGTGCAAAGGCGTTCCGGTCGGGTGCGATTATGCACCGTCCGCGCGCCGCGGCTACACTCCATCGACCAGGAGATGACGAGGAATCGATGCGCACCCAGGTCGGAATTGTAGGAGCCGGACCCGCCGGACTGCTGCTGTCGCATATGCTCCACCTGCATGGGATCGAGTCGGTGGTCCTGGAGGCGAAGTCGCGCTCCTATGTGGAGAACCGCATCCGCGCCGGGGTGTTGGAATACCCGGTCGAACAGTTGCTGACCGATTCGGGCGTTGGCGCCCGGATGAGCCGGGAAGGCCTGGTGCATGAGGGCGTGATCCTGCGCTCCGATGGGCGTGACCATCGCATCGACTTCCGGGCGCTGACCGGCAAGCACGTCATGGTCTACAGCCAGCACAAGCTGGTGCAGGATCTGATCGCCGATCGCCTGGCCCGCGGCGGTCGGATCGTCTTCGAAGCCGAGGATGTCAGCGTGCATGACCTGATGGCCGCACGCCCGTCAATCCGCTATCGGCATGACGGCGCGCCCCGGGAACTTCAATGCGTCATCGTGGCGGGCTG
>CAMBXJ010000063.1 GCA_945871455.1 Asaia bogorensis | reverse complement strand
CCAACCTCGGTCCGCTTTGCGGCCCAAGCCCGCAAGGGGAGGGGGAGTGCTTTATCAACACCTGCGACGTCCGACGGCCAACGCGACCCCGCAAGCCGCGCCCGTTGGCACGCAATCCGCACCACCCCGCTCATCCCTCGTCCTCCCGATGGCGGCGGCGGGTCAGGGCCAGCAGCATGCCCATGCCCAACGCGATGGCGATGGCGGACGACCCGCCATAGGAGATGAACGGCAGGGTCATGCCCTTGGTCGGGATCAGCTTCAGGGTCGAGGCCATGTTGACGAACGCTTGCAGGCCGAAGCCGGTCACCAGCCCGGTGCAGGCCAGCACGACGAAGATGTCTTGCTCCTTCAGCAGCGCCAGCAGGCCGCGCAGCACGATAAAGGCGAAGATCAGCAGGATGATCAGGCAGATCAGCATGCCGAATTCCTCGCCCATGACGGCGTAGACGAAGTCGGCATGGGCGTCGGGCAGGACGTCCTTGACCCGGCCCTCGCCGGCGCCGCGGCCCATCAGCCCGCCATTGCCGAAGGCTTCCAGCGCGGTGGTGACCTGGTAGTTGTCGCCGGTGCCTTCCCAGAAGCGCTCCACCCGGCTGCGGACATGGGCGAACATCGTATAGGCGGCGACCGCGCCGGCGGCGACCAGGGCAGCGCCGGCGCCGACCAGGATCAGGTGCATGCCGCCGATGTAGAGCTGGGCCAGGAACACGATGACGACCACCGCCAGCATGCCGATATCGGGCTGCGATTTCAGCAGCCCCAGGATCATCGCGAACACCGTGAAGGCGATGATCATGCCGGGGAAGCGCGGCGTCCGGCGGCCTTCCGCGATCAGCCAGGCAGCGACCACGGCGAAGCAGGGCTTCAGGAACTCGGATGGCTGGATGGTCATGCCGGGCAGCGCGATCCAGCGGCGGGCGCCTTTGATCTCGGTGCCGATCATCATGGTGGCCATGGTCAGGAACAGGGCGGCGATGCAGCCGGCGATGGCCAGGCGCTTGATGTTGCGCGGCGACAGCAGCGACACCCCGACCACGACCGCACCGGCCAGGGCCAGGAAGAACACCTGCTTGATGATGAAGGAATCCCGGGTCGATCCGATGCGTTCGGCGACCGCCGGGGTCGCGGCCAGCATCATGATGTAGCCGAAGCCGATCAGCACGCCGATCGCACCCAGGGTCCAGCGATCGACGGTCCACCACCAGCGGCCCAGGACGGAGTTATCGGCGCGCGAAAGCGTGGGCATCAGGCGGCTCCCGCGTTTGCCAGAGCGCGGACAAGGCAGGCGAAGCGGTCGCCGCGCGCATCGAAGCCGGAGAACTGGTCAAAGCTGGCGCAGGCCGGCGAAAGCAGCACGACCGGCATCCCGGTCTGCGTCCCATGGGGCTGCGTTCCCTGGGCCCGCGCGGCGGCGAGCGCGGCCGGCACGGCTGCTTCCAGCGTACCGACCGTTTCATGCGCGATCCCGTGGGCGGCCAGGGTCGCCGCCAGGATCGGCGCGTCCTGGCCGATCAGAAAGGCCCGCACCAGCCGAGGAAAATAGGGCACCAGGGCCTCGATCCCGCCTTCCTTGGCCATGCCGCCGGCGATCCAGACGATGCGGTCATGGCAGCCCAAGGCCCAGGCGGTGGAATCGGCGTTGGTGGCCTTGCTGTCGTTGATGAAGGCGATCCCGTCGATCGTCGCGATCAACTGCTGGCGGTGCGCCAGGCCGGGATAGGTGCGCAATCCGGCGGCGATATCCGCTCGTGACACTCCCAGGAACAACGCCATGGCCGCCGTCGCCGCCGCGTTCTGCGCATTATGCGCACCAGGCAGGGTAGGCGCGTCCGCCATCGCCAGGATCGGCCCCGTCGCGTCGCGCAACACGCCATCGCGGTAGAACACGTCCGCATCCGCCCCGCCCGACACCCGAACCACCCGCGCCGGGGACCCGGACAGGCGCAAAGCCTCGCCCCCCCAGTGGTCATCGACGCCGATCACCGCCAGATCGGCTGCCGTCTGGCGTGCGAAGATCGCCGCCTTGGCACGGATGTAGCCGTCCATGTCGCCGTGGCGTTCGATGTGATCGGGGCTGAGATTGAGCATGACGGCCGCATGGAAGCGGATGGTCGCGAGTCGCTCCAACATGTAGGACGACATTTCCAGCACGTAGACGCCATTATCCGGCAATAAAGGCAGCGACAGCGCCGCCGGACCCAGATTGGCGCCCGCCGCGGCCGGCACCCCGGCGATTTCCAGGATATGGGCGAGCAGCGCCGTCGTGGTCGATTTGCCGTTGGTGCCGGTGATCCCGACAAATCGCGCCCGCGATCCGGCGGCGCGCACCGCCTGGTACAGCAACTCGGCGTCCGTCAGGATCGGCACCCCGGCGGCCAGCGCACGGGCGGCGATCGGATGCACCCGGGGGCGGATATGCGGGATGCCCGGCGACAGGACCAGGGCATTGAATCCAAACCGACCTTCGCCGGGGTCGCGGACCTCGTAGCCCAGCCTGCCCGCGTCGGCCTGGGCGGCCTCGCGCGCCTTGGGATTGTCGTCCCAGGCCACGACCGATGCGCCCATCGCCGCCAGCGCCTGGGCGGCGGGCAAGCCGTTGCGACCGAGGCCGACGACCGCGAAGCGCTGTCCGGCAAACAGAGTGGTCGGAAAACTGCTCATCGGATCTTCAGGGTTGCCAGCCCGACCAGGGCCAGGATCATCGACACGATCCAGAAGCGGATCACGATGGTGGATTCGGCCCAGCCCTTCTTCTCGAAGTGATGGTGCAACGGTGCCATCAGGAAGACACGGTTGCCGGTGCGCTTGTACCAGAACACCTGGATGATGACGGAGACGGTCTCCACCACGAACAGCCCGCCCACAATCATCAGCACGATCTCGTGCTTGGTGGCCATGGCGACGGCGCCCAAGGCTCCACCCAAGGCGAGGCTGCCGATATCGCCCATGAAGACCGCGGCGGGAGGGGCGTTGAACCACAGGAATCCCATCCCGGCGCCGATCAGGGCCGAACAGAACACCGCCAGTTCGCCGGCGCCGGCGACGGGATTGAGTTGCAGGTAATCGGCAAAGATGCGGTTGCCCACCAGGTAGGCGATCAGCGCGAAGACACCGGCGCAGATGATGGTCGGCACGATGGCCAGCCCGTCCAGCCCGTCGGTCAGGTTCACGGCGTTGGACGCGCCCATCATCACCAGCATGCCGAAGACCGGGAAGAACCAGCCAAGCTGGATGACGACATCCTTGAACACCGGCAGGGTCAGCGCGGTGCCAAGCGGCCCGCGGCTGAGCCAGGCGATCCAGATCGCGGCGATCAGTCCGACTACGGCCTGGATCACCAGTTTCACCCGGCCGGGCACGCCCTTCGTGTTGCGCCTGGTCACTTTCAGATAGTCGTCCCAGAACCCCAGCGCGCCATAGCCCAGGGTGACGAACAGCACCGCCCAGACATAGCCGTTGCGCAGATCGACCCACAGCAGCGTGGAGATGGTCAGCGCGAACAGGATCAGCAGCCCGCCCATCGTCGGCGTGCCCTTCTTTTCCACCAGGTGGCGCTCCGGACCATCCTCGCGGATCGGTTGGCCGTGCTTTTGCATCGACCGCAGCCAGCGGATCACCATCGGCCCCAGCCAGAAGCTGACGATCAGCGCCGTCAGGCAGGCCGCGCCGGAGCGGAACGTGATGTAGCGAACCAGGTTGAACAGGATGAACTGGTCCCCGAATGGGCGCAGCAAATTGTAGAGCATCAGGGCGCTCCGGCTTGGGACGGGGTCAGGGCATCGAGCGCGTCGACAACCCGTTTCATTCGGCTGCCAAGGCTGCCTTTGACGAGGATCGCGTCGCCCGGGGCAACAAAGGCGGACACGAACGGCGCCAGGGCCTCCGCGTCCGGGAAGTGCGCGCCCCGCACGGAGGCGGGCAGCGCGTCATACAGATGGCGCATCAATGGGCCGCAGACATGCACGATGTCGGACGCGGCGGCGGCATAGGCGGCCAGGCTCGCGTGCTCATTGGGGCCGGATTCGCCCAGTTCCAGCATGTCGCCCAGCACGGCGATGCGCCTTCGCGCGGGTTGCAGGCGCAGGACCTCCAGCGCGGCGCGCATGGACGCGCCGTTGCCGTTGTAGCTTTCGTCCAGCAGCAGGGCGGAGCCTTCCGGCAGGATCACGGTGCGTCGGTCGCCGCGGCCGGTGAGGGGCACGAAGCTTTCCAGGACGGACGCCGCGACATCCGGGTCCAGTCCCAGACCGACGATGGCGCCCAACGCGGCCATGGCGTTCATCGCCATGTGGCGGCCGGCGGCGTTCAACCGGAACCGGATCTTGCGTCCGGTGATGTCGGCCAGGACATCGGATCCGTTGGCATCGCCGTCGGCCGCCAGCAGGCGGCAATCCGCGTCCGCCCCGGTGCCGAAGGTCACGATGCGGATGCCGGTCGCATCGGGGGGGGCACCATGGGCCTGGGTGTGGGTGGCCTGGGTGTGGTCGGCATGGGCGCGCAGGCGCGGGAACAGCGGCGAGTCCAGCGGCAGGACCGCGACACCGTCCGGCTCCAACCCCGCCAGGATCGCGGCCTTCTCGTCGGCGATGGCCTCGATCGAGCCGAGAAAGCCGATATGGGCCTTTTCGACGCTGGTGATGATCGAGACATGCGGGCGGGCGAGGCGGGCGAGCGGGGCGATTTCGCCGGCGTGGTTCATACCGATTTCGGCCACGCAGAACGCCAGGTCCGGCGCCATGCGGGCGAGGGTCAGCGGCAGGCCCCAATGATTGTTGTAGGAGGCGACGGCGGCATGGGTGGGGCCGAGCACGGACAGCATGGTCCGCAACATTTCCTTGGTGGTGGTTTTGCCGACACTGCCGGTCACGGCGAGCACCTGGCCGGTGAAGCGGGCGCGGGCGAAGGCACCCAGGCGCGCCAGGGCGGCGAGCGTGTCGTCGACGCATAGCAAAGGGCCGACGCCGGGGATGGTCCGGTGCGTCATGGCGCCGGCGGCGCCGTTCTCCAAGGCACCGACCACGAAATCATGGCCGTCGCGGCCCTCGCCCAGCAGGGCCACGAACAGGTCGCCCGGCCGCAGGGTGCGGGTGTCGATCGACACGCCGGTCGCATGGAATGGCGTGGTGAAGCTGCCGCCGGTGGCCTCCAGCAGATCGTCGGGCGCCCAGAGCGGGGTCATGGCGCCACCTCGGACGGTCGGCCGCCAATCGGCCCGGAATGGACCATGTTGCGCACGACGCTGACGTCGTCGAAGGGGATGACGGTGCCGCCGACGATCTGGCCCTGTTCGTGGCCCTTGCCGGCGATGGCCAGAACGTCGCCCGGGGCCAGCATGTTCAAGCCCGCCTCGATCGCCCTGGCGCGGTCGGCGATTTCGTGGGCGTCGGGGCAGGCGGCGAGAATGGCGGCACGGATGCTGGCGGGGTCCTCTCCCCGCGGGTTGTCGTCGGTGACGATGGCGATATCGGCATGGCGAGCGGCGGCCTGGCCCATCAGCGGCCGCTTGCCGCGGTCGCGGTTGCCGCCGGCGCCGAACACGACGATCAGCCGGGCGGTGGTATGCGGGCGCAACGCGGTCAACAGGCGTTCCAGCGCATCGGGCGTGTGGGCGTAATCGACATAGGCGGCCGCCCCGTTCGGCAGGCGGGCCGCGAGTTCCATCCGGCCGCGCACGCCGATCAGGCCGGGCAGCCGGTCCAGGGCCGTGGCATCGCCCAACGATCCCACCAGCGCGGCGGCCAGCAGGGCGTTGTCGGCCTGGAAGCGGCCCGGCACGTTCAGCACGATGTCTCGGATCATCCCTTGGGTTTGCAGCCGTAGCGTCTGGCCGTCGCTGTGCGGGATCACGCCCAGCAGTTGGATATGCGTGCCGGCCTCGCCGACCGTCAGCAACCGCAGGCCGCGTTCGGCGGCGATTTCGGTCAGAGCGTCGAAGATCCCGGGGTCCATGTCGGCATGCGCGACGGCGGGGGCGCCGGGCGGCAGCAGGTCGCGGAACAGGCGCAGCTTGGCCTGACCATAGGCTTCCAGAGTGCCGTGATAGTCCAGATGGTCCCGGGTGAGGTTGGTGAACGCGGCGCCGGCAAGGCGAACGCCATCCAGGCGGAACTGGTCCAGCCCGTGGGAGGATGCTTCCATCGCCGCATGCCGCACGCCGGCGCGCGCCAGTCCGGCCAGGGATTCGGCCAGCGACACCGGGTCGGGCGTGGTCAGGCCGGGACCGGGGTCGAACCCGGGGGCGATCAGGCCCAAGGTGCCCAGGCTGGCGGCCTTGAGTCCGGCGAGGGTCCATAGTTGGCGGACGAACTCGACCGTGCTGGTCTTGCCGTTGGTGCCGGTGACGGCGACGACCTGGTGCGGCTGGGGTCCGGCCAGGATCGCGGCGATCTGTGCCAGGCGGCGGCGCGGCTCTGGATCGGTGAACAGCGGGCGGTGCGGCACGTCGGCGGGCCAGTCGGTACCGATGGGTGCCAGGATGGCGACGGCGCCCTTGCGTACCGCGTCGGCGATGAAGCTGCGCCCGTCGACCGCGTTGCCCGGCAGGGCGGCGAACAGATCGCCCGGCACGACCTGGCGGCTGTCGGCGGTGATGCCGGCGACGTCGATATCGACCAGGGCCTGCCACGCGCTTTCGGCCGGCACACCCGAGATGTCCGCGAGACGTTGCATGATCTCAGCGCCGAACAACGGGAGCGACTGACGCGACGGATACGATCGGGGCAGTGCTCGACTGCGATCCGGCGAGGGATCCCGGGGGCGATCCCAGGGGTGATGCCAGGGGCGATCCCGAGGGCGATCCAGGGGGCGATCCCGGGGGCGAACCAAGTGCCGGCAACGAACCCGACCGGGGCAGCGCGGCGAGGGGTGATCCGGCGGGTGCGGCGTTGGTTTCCTGGCGCACCGGCTTCTGCTGCGCGCGGGTGACGGCGGGTGGCAGGACCGTCGGCGGCACGGTCAGGTTCGGTCGGGATGTGGCTTGCGATGCCTGGCCTGCCGGGCCGGTAGGGCTGGACGCTCCGGTGGTGGGCGTGCCGGCGGCGGGTGCTCCTGCGGCGGCTGCTCCTGTGGTGGAGGCGCCGGCGGCGGACGTTCCGGCGTAGGCGGGCTTCGCGCCCTGTGTCCTCGGCCCGGTCGATGCGGCCTGCCCAACCGGCGCGGTCTGCCCGGCCGGCGCGGTCTGCCCGACGGACGCGGCCTGCCCGGCCCGCGTGCCCGGTCCGGCCAGGGACATCTGCGCCGCCGGTCCGCCCCGCTCGCCGGGGCCGCCGATGACCAGCGGCGGCGTCGGACGCGGTGCGGTCTGTCGGGTCGGTTGCAGGGGCATGGCGAGCGACTGGTTGATCGCCGACAGATTCTGCATGTCCGGCAGCATCCCCAGCATCGGCCCGATCCGTCCGATGACCTTGCCCGCCGCGGGGGCCGCGACCCAGCCGGCGGTGGCATAGTAATAGGTGCTTTTGTTGCCCTTCGGCTCGTCCAGCATCATGTAGACGGCATAGCGCGGGGAATGCATCGGGAAGACGCCCATGAAGGCCGCGACGTTGGCTTTCTTCTTGTAGCCCTTGTTGCCCACCTTCTCGGCCGTGCCGGTCTTGCCGCCGGGATAGTAGCCGGCCACCTCGGCGGTCTTGCCGAACCCGTCGGTCACGATCAGGCGCATCAGCCGGCGCATCATGTCGGACGTGGATTGCTGCATGATCCGGGTGGCGTCGGGCGTGTCGCCGGGCGCCAACGCCAGGATCGTCGGGCGCACCGCCAGCCCGCCATTGGCGATCGCGGCCGTGCCCTTCACCACATGCAGCGGTGAAACAGAGATGCCATGCCCGAAGCCCACGGTCAGGGTGGCGATGTCCTTCCAGTTGGCGGCGGGCTGGGTCAGGGTGCGGCCGGCCTCGGGCAGTTCGATCCCCACCCGGTTCATCATGCCCATGTTGCGCAGCCAGGCGCGCTGGCGTTCGCCGCCGACCAGCTTGGCGACGTTCGCCGCGCCCAGGTTGGACGAATAGGCCAGCACTTCCGGGAAATAGAGCCAGCGCTTCTTGCCCTCGAAGTCCGAGATGGTGAAGCGGCCGATGCTGATCGGGCGGGACGCGTCGAACTGGTCCCACAGATTGACCACGCCGGCATCCAGCGCCATCGCGGCGGTCTGGAGTTTGAACGTGCTGCCCGGCTCATACATGCCGGTGACGGCCCGGTTGAAGCGATCGTCGGCGGGGGCCACGCGGAAGCGGTTCGCATCGTAGTCGGGCAGGCTGACCATCGCGATCACTTCGCCGGTGTTCACGTCCATGACGATGCCGCAGGCACCGATCGCCTCGAACGTCGTCATCGCGTTCAGCAACTCCTCCCGCACCACCGCCTGCACGCGGACATCGAGCGAGAGTTTCATCGGCGACGTGTCTTCGCGGATGCGCTTGTCGAAGAACGCCTCGACGCCGGCGACCCCGGTTTCGTCCACGTCGACGCCGCCCAGTATCTGCGCCGCGGTCCGGCCCAGCGGGTAATGGCGCTGCTGGGTGGGACGGAAGTCGATCCCGGGGATGCCCAGATTGTTGATCGCGAGTTCTTCGCGCGGGGTGATCTGGCGTTCCAGATAGACGAATTTCTTGTCCGATCGCAGGCGTTGCAGGGCGCGTTCCGCGTCCAGGCGGGGCAGGACGGTTTTCAGCTTCGCCGCGGCGTCGGCGGCGTCGATGATCTGGCGCGGATCGGCGAACACCGAGACCGTGTTCAGGGAGATCGCCAAGGGCTGGCCGTTGCGATCGGTAATCATCGCCCGTTGGCCGGGGATGCTGGTCTCCAGGGACGCGCGCGGCTGGGATGCGGCGACGATGGCCTCGATATTCTTTTCGGCGCGATGCGGGGTTAGCGGCATCACGATCGTGGCCAGCGCCAGTTTGCCGATCAGTCCCAGGAACAGCAGCGTGAACCCACCGGCCGCGATAACCAGCCGCCCCCGTGTCTTTTCCATCGCTCGCCGACGTTGCAGATCGGGCGCGGTGACTTTCACCGTCTCCATCCGCGGGGTCGTATCGGCGCGCGCGGCCCCGACGCGGCGCGCCGGGCGGCCGAAGCGCCCTTCGTTCAAAGGCGTCGAGTCAGGCGACGGGACGTGGTCCGGATCGGAGTTCATGACGGTCTCAATCGCCTCCCGACCATTGGGAGCTGTAGGCGGGAACCGGGCGCGGCAGGGGCAGCGGCGCGGCCAGGGGGGCACTGGAGGCGCCGCCAGGGCCACGTGCGGCCATGCCGAGCATGGAGCCACCACCGTAGGAGGCGGGGATTGGGGGGGCGGCGACGGAGGTGGGTGGGGCGGTCACGGGTGACGAGGCCACGCGCGCCGGCGGGGCGGCGCGGGCCGCGAGCTGGATCGGTTGTGCGCCAGGATTCGGTTGTGCCTGTGCTTGTGCTGACGGCGGGCTCGGAGCTGACGCGGTCGGACGCGGTGCCGGCGGTCGGGCGTCCGCGGTGCTGGCCGAGCGCGGCGGCTGGGTGTCGGCGAAGCCTGGCGCGGGGCGCGACGGCGGGGCGGGTTCGCCGGCGCGTGTCTCCAGCGGCCGGGGGCTGGCGGTGGGCGTCGGCGGCCGCTGGTCGGCGACGGTCGGCGGACGCGGCGCGCTGGCATCGGCGACGACCGACGCGGGACGTGGCAGCGGACGCGCGGGCGCCGGGGTTTGCGCCAGGATGGCCGGCGGCGGCACGTGCATCGGCGGGATCGGCAGGACTTCCTCGGCGACGATCACCGGGGCGGGCTCTTCGGCCGGGCGGGGCGTGTCGGTGCCGGCCGCCATCGTGCCGGCGGCGGGCAGGCGTACGGCGGCATAGACGGGCTTCGGCTCGGGTTCAGGCGCGCGCGGGGCCGGCAGGCGGGCGGCCAGGTCGTTCAGGGTGGTAAACTGGGTCGGAGTGACCGTCTTCAGCGACAGGTAGCGATCGGTGAACTGGCGTAGCCGCTCCGGGTCGTTCAGCAGCATCCACTCGGCGTGCAGCAGCCGCGTCTGATCGCGCAACGTGTCGGTTTCACGCACGATCTTCTCGATCTGGCGGTCCAGCAACTGCACGGTGTATTTCGACTGGTACAGGTAAAGACCGGAGCCAAGCGCGAGCAGGGCGCAGATGCAGGTGATGGGACGGATCATGTGTCGATCCTTTGCGCCGATCGGATGGCCATGGGTCCGATGGCCAGCCGTTCGGTTGCCAGCCCTGGGATTGCCAGTCCTGGGGTTGCCAGCCGTTCGATGGCTCGCAGCCGGGCGCTGCGGGCGCGCGTATTGAAGTGGACCTCATCCGATCCCGGCCGCCTGGCTTTCGTGGTCAGCAGGCGGAAGCGCGCGGCGTCGCGGGTCATCAGGCCGCGCGGGTCGTGGCGGGACGGGGCGGCGGTGCGGCCGCTGGCCTCGCTCATGAAGCGCTTGACGATGCGGTCTTCCAGCGAGTGGAAGGCGACCACCACCAGCCGTCCTTCCGGGGCCAGCAGATGCGCCGCCTGGTCCAGGGCGCGCTCGATCTCGCCCAGCTCGTCGTTGACCTTGATGCGCAGGGCCTGGAAGCTGCGGGTCGCTGGGTGAATGCCGGAACGGTCCGGCGGCAGCACGGCGCGGATGATGTCGGCCAGGCGCAAGGTGGTTTCGATCGGCGCTTCGGCCCGGGCGGCGACGATGGCCTTGGCGATGCGGCGGGAAGCGCGCTCGTCGCCGAATTCGAACAGAACGTCGGCCAGGGCCCGCTCATCGAGCGTATTGACCAGATCGGCGGCCGTCGGCCCATGAAATCCCATGCGCATATCGAGCGGGCCGTCGGCGCGGAAGGAAAACCCGCGTTTCGCGTCGTCGAGTTGAAAGGACGAGACGCCGAGGTCCAGCACGACACCGTCGAGCGTTTTGACACCGGCCTCGGCCAGCAGTGCCATCATGTTGCCGAACTGGCCGAGCAGGAGGTGGAGGCGGTCGGGGAAGCGGGCGGCGAGTTCGGCGCCGCGCGCGATGGCTTCGGGGTCTCGGTCGGTCGCCCAGACGGTGCAGTCGGCGCTTTCCAGGATCTGGCGGGTATAGCCGCCGCCGCCGAAGGTGCCGTCCAGATAGACGCCGCCGTCGCGCGGGCGCAACGTTTCCAGCATTTCGGCGCCCATCACGGGGATGTGGTTGCCAGGATGTTGTATGTTGGGGGTTTGGCCGCTCATGCGTCGGCCCTCGCCTTCAGGGTCAGGCGTTGATCGCGCGCCCGTTCCCGCGCCTCCATCCGTCGTTGGTCGGCGGCTTGCGGTTCCCAGATCTGGAAGCTGCGGCCGAGGCCCACGAAGGTGACCAGGTCGTTGAGATTGGCGTGCTGGACAAGTTCTTCCGGCAGGACGATGCGGCCATCCTTGTCGGTTTCGATCGAGAATGCGTCAGCGTAAAGCGCCATCGCGAAGTCGTCGTGTTCCTGACTGAATTGATCGTACTCGCTCAGCGGCTGGGCCAGCGACTCGAAGGCCTTTTGCGACCAGGCTTCTATGCAAGGGTATTGGTGCGACTGACGCAAGATGACGGGTACACCCACGGTGGTTTCGACACCGATGGACTGCGTGCGCAGGCCCGCGCGGAAGGGCGCCGGCACGGAGACGCGCCCCTTGCTGTCCAATTTGTTCTGAAAAGTGCCGAGGAACTGGGTCATGCCGACCCGCCTGCCTTTCTTGGTGGATGCATCACGAACGGATGGCGGGGACAGGAGGCGGGTAGCGATGAGGAAAGGATGTCCGCCGACACAACCAACCCACCATCGGTCCTGGGCGAGGCATGGAGGTTGCCCCTTTTTCCGGGATAGCATGGGATATCATGGGGTACAATGGTCGTCAAAGCATTTTGGGTGGGCGGAACGGCCGGAGCGGTTGGTTTTTTTGGCGGTGTGTCAAAGGTTTATGGGTGGCGTTGGTGGAGGCATGTCGACGCGGCCGAATTGATCGGATGTTCTTGGTTTATTCTCTGGAATATTACTTTTGATGTCTGGAAGTGGCGGTATTTCGGGGCTCCGCCCCGGACCCCGCCAGGGGCTCTGCCCCTGAACCCCGCCAAGGGCGACGGCCCTTGGAACCGGACCATTGTCGTTGGAATTCCTGGGGCTTACCCGGACCGCGAGAGGTCCGGGTAAGCCCCAGGAAATTAAACGACAAAAGAATCGCATTCCAAAGGCCGCGCCTTTGGTGGGTCCAGGGCAAAGCCCTGGCGGGGTCCGGGGCGGAGCCCCGCCCTACCCCTCCGCCTTCAGCACCTCTCCCGCCAGATACAAGCTCCCGCAAATCAGCACCCGAGCCGGCCCACCCCGAGGCAGCGCCCGCAGCGCCTCCACCACCGTCGGCCCGACCCGCGCAACCCCGCCCGAAGCCGCGACGATCGCTTCAACCGGCAGCGCGGCATGCTGTCCCGGTTCCGACACCGCCCACAGCGTCGCCGCCAGCGGCACCAACGGACGCAGAAACTCCGCCGAGTCCTTCGCCTGCTTCATCCCCACGACCAGATGCACCGGCCGATCGGACCAGCCACGCAGATGTTCCGCCAGCACAACCCCGGCGCCCGGGTTATGCCCGCCGTCCAGCCACAACTCCCAGTCCGGCGGCAGTTCGCCCGCCAGGCGGCCATGCAGACGCTGCAACCGGGCGGGCCACTCGGCGCGCGCCACACCAGCCACGAACGCATCAGCCGCGATCGCCAACCCCGAGGCCCGCAACGCCGCGGTGGCAATGCCGGCATTGTCCAACTGGAACGCCCCCGGCAATGACGGACGCAGCAGGTCCAGCACACCCCCTCGGTCGCTGAAGCGGAAACCGTCCTTGCGTGCCTCCACCTCCCAGTCCCGGCCGCGCAGCACCATCGGCGCGCCAACCCTTTCGGCTTCCGCGCGCAGGACCGCCGCGACCTCCGCCGGCTGCGCGCCGATCGCGACGGGCACGCCAGGCTTCATGATCCCGGCTTTTTCGCGGGCGATCACCGCCAGCGTGTCGCCCAGCAACTCCCGGTGATCCAGCGAGATCGAGG
>CAMBXJ010000062.1 GCA_945871455.1 Asaia bogorensis | reverse complement strand
GCCAACAAAACCCGCCCTGGCCACCCAGGGCAGGTTCCCCCCTAACCCCGCCTCAGAGCGCCGCCAGCGCCGCGTTCAGCGTCTCGCTCGGCCGCATCGCCGCCGATGCCTTGGTCGTGTCGGGCAAGTAGTAACCGCCCGTGTCCATCGGCTTGCCCTGCGCGGCGATCAGTTCGGCGTTGATCTTGCCTTCGGCGGCTGTCAGCGCATCTGCCAGCGGCTTGAACCGGGCCGCCATCGCCGAACTGTTGTCACGCGCCGCCAACGCCTGCGCCCAGTACAGCGCCAGGTAAAAATGGCTGCCTCGATTGTCGATCTCGCCGACCTTGCGCGCCGGGGACCGGTTGTATTCCAGGATCTTGCCATTAGCCTCATCGAGCGTCTCGGCCAGGATCTGCACGTCGGCGTTCTTGTGGGTCTGCGCCAGATGTTCCAGCGACGCACACAAGGCCAGGAACTCCCCCAGCGAATCCCAGCGCAGATAGCCTTCTTCCTGGAACTGCTCGACATGCTTGGGCGCCGAACCGCCGGCCCCCGTATCAAACAATCCGCCACCCGCCATCAGCGGAACGATCGACAGCATCTTGGCCGAGGTGCCAAGCTCCATGATCGGGAACAGATCGGTCAGATAGTCGCGCAACACGTTGCCGGTGACCGAGATCGTGTCCTGCCCCGCGCGAATGCGATCGAGCGAGAACTTCATCGCCTCGACCGGCGCCATGATGCGGATATCCAGTCCCGAGGTGTCCTGGTCCTTCAGGTATCGCTCGACCTTGGCGATCAACTGCGCGTCATGCGCGCGGTTGGCGTCCAGCCAGAACACCGCGGGCGTGTTGGTGATCCGCGCGCGACGCACCCCGAGTTCGACCCAGTTGCGGATCGGCGCGTCCTTCACCTGGCACATGCGGAAGACGTCGCCGGTTTCCACCGGTCGTTCCAGCAGCACCGTGCCGTCGTCAGTAACGACTCGGACGGTGCCGTCGGCGGGCAGACGGAAGGTCTTGTCGTGGGACCCGTATTCCTCGGCCTGCTGCGCCATCAGCCCGACATTCGGCACCGTGCCCATGGTCTTCGGATCGAACGCGCCGTGCGCCTTGCAGTCTTCGATGACGGTCTGGAACAGACGCGCGTAGCTACGATCGGGGATCACGGCCTTGGTGTCGTGCAGCTTGCCGTCGGGACCCCACATCTTGCCGGATTCGCGGATCATCGCCGGCACCGACGCGTCGATGATCGTGTCGCTCGACACGTGCAGGTTGGTGATCCCACGATCGGAATTGACCATGGCAAGCTCGGGGCGCGCCGCGTAGGTAGCCGCGATGTCGGCCTTGATGGCCGCCTTTTCCGCATCCGGCAGCGTTTCGATCCGCGTCAACAGATCGCCCACGCCATTGTCCGGATCAAACCCGATCCGCGCAAGCGTGGCACCATGCTTTGCAAACACGTCGGCGAAGAAGACCGACACGGCATGGCCGAACAGGATGGGATCGGAGATCTTCATCATGGTCGCCTTCAGGTGCACCGAGAACAGCACGCCCTGCTTCTTCGCATCCTCGATCTGTTCGGCGTAGAAGGCGCGCAACGCCTTCCGGCTCATGACCGAGGCGTCGATGATCTCGTCGGCTTTGACCGGCGTCTTCGCCTTCAGCACCGTGACCGTGCCATCCTTGGCGACCAGCTCGATCCGGGCGTTGGCGGTCGCCGCGACGGTGGTCGCGACTTCCGACCCATAGAAGTCTCCGCCCGGCATGTAGGCCACATGCGACTTGGAGTCCTTGCTCCAGACGCCCATCTTGTGGGGGTTGTTGCGGGCATACTGCTTCACGGCGCCGGCCGCCCGTCTGTCCGAATTGCCCTCCCGCAGGACCGGGTTCACGGCGCTGCCAAGCACCTTGCCATAACGGGCGCGGATATCCTTGTCGGCCGGGTTCGCATCGCTGTCCGGATAGTCGGGGACGTTGTAGCCCTTGCCCTGCAGTTCCTTGATCGCGGCCTTAAGCTGCGGGACCGATGCCGAGATGTTCGGCAGCTTGATGATGTTCGCCTCGGCCTTCATCGCAAGCTGGCCAAGTTCGGCGAGTTCGTCGTTGATCCGTTGGGCCGGCGTCAGATTTTCAGGGAAATTGGCCAGGATGCGGCCGGTCAGCGAAATGTCCTTCAGCTTCATCTTGACGCCGGCCGCGCCGACGAAAGCCTCCACGATCGGCAGCAGGGAATACGTCGCGAGCGCCGGAGCTTCATCGACCTTTGTCCAAACGATTTCGAGATCTGACATGCTTGCACCTCTGCGCGCCGGGCTGGTTTGGGCTGGGTTGAACGACCCACGAATTCGGCGCGTCTTGTCGCACCGGCGTGCGGGGAGGGCAAGCGGGGCTAACCCGGCGGGTCCCTGCTGGTCGAATCGTTGATGCGACGGTGGCTCCGCCGAACTCGGTCGAGGCGCTGTAACAGATCCGCGCTGCCCCGAGTCTGGTCGATAGCTGATCCGCATCATGCGGCTCGGTCGCCCTGACGAGCAGGGCCGGTTCAACCCGATGAGAGGTTCCCCATGCCAGACATCAGCCTGCTGCGCATTGCCGTGGTTGCCGCCTTCGCGTCCCTTATGCCGATCTCCGCGGCCCTTGCCGTGGACGAGCACTACATCAAGGACGGCGCCGTGATCGGCGGTTACGACGTTGTCGCCTACCACACCGTCGGCGCGCCCACCCAGGGCACGAAGCAGTTCGCGTCCGAATTCCAAGGTGCCACCTGGTACTTCGCCTCGGCGGCCAACCGCGACCTGTTCGCCGCCAATCCCGCCAAATACGTGCCCGCCTATGGCGGCTGGTGCTCTGCCGGCGCGAGCAAGGGCAAGAAGGTTGTCATCAACCCGACCCTGTGGAAGATCGTCGACGGCCAACTATACATCAACAGCACCGAGGCCGCGCACAAGAACCTGTTCCTCGCCGACACCGCAAACGTCATCCGCAAGGGTGAGTCCAACTGGAAGGTCATCTTCGCGACGAAGGCCGACAAGCTTTAAGTTTCGACACGCTCTGGCTCGCTCGACCACCGTTCCAGCGGCACCGCGCCGACCTGGCCGGTGATCGGGTAGCAGCAAGACCCGCGAGGCGGAAACTCGCGGCCCATGCGCAACGTTCGCACGTCGATGAAGGGCTGCGTCCGCACCAACCCTGACCGATTCAGCGCTTGCCTGTCGGATATCGCGCCGCGCGTGGCCAGGAAGGCTATCGGCCTTCGTCCCTCTTCCATCCGCCAATCGCAAAGCTTTCCCACAGCAGCGTGCTCGGCCCGTCCGTCGGGTCCACACGGATTGCCTTGATTGGCCGCGGCAGCTTCCCGCCCGTGATCCTGATCGTGACGTCACGCCACTGATCGGACGCGGCGAGCTTGACCCGTACGCTCCGGCTCTCGTTGAAATTCTCCGCCGCGGCGTCGGTCCAGAAGATCTGCAAGGTCTCGGCGGCCGGGGTCACCAGCCGAACCCGCAGCGACACCATATCGACCGATCGCCCGGCGGCGATGCTGTCCGGCAGAATGTAGAACGGATCCATCTGAGTCGTTTTGATCCGTATCGCGTTGCCCTGCTTTTTGGTCGTGATCCCGTCGCTTTGATAGGACTGGTCGGCGATCGCCTTCGCCGTGAAGCTGTCCTGCCAGTCCGGCACAAGCGGGTCGAGCGTCTGGGCGGTCGGCGCCCACGTAACCGGCTGATCGGTCTTTTTGCGTGCCCAGCCGGTGCGGCCGCCATCGGTGACCGCGAAATCGGCGAAGTCCGGGTGCTGGCGCAGCACCAGATTGAACACCCGCTCTAGCTGATACGCGTCCAGCTCCTTCTCCGACCGGTCCGCGAACACCGTTGCCCAGGCCGGCTGGCAGCCGCGTAGTTTGAAATCGAGGTCGTCCAAAGCCAGCCAGGCCCCCGGACGCAACAGCTTTGCCACCAAGAACACCGCCAGCGCGTCTGGGCCCCATTCATGCGCGCCATCCAAGAAACAAAAATCGACGCAGGGTTCGCAGATGTTGTTCGACGTCCGGCGCTCGATCAGGTCGGCGAGATACCAGTTGTAGCCGGCATTGTCGGACACCACCTCAATATACCGGGACAACCCGGTATGCGCCGCCAGAACATCGATCCCGATCGGTTCGCGCACCAGCATATCTATGGTGCTGACCCGCCCGCCGCCCAATTCGTCCAACGCCGCCGCGATGACGCAGGTCGTCGCCCCATAGCCGGTCCCGAGTTCCAGGCATTCCCGCGCGCCAGATTGCAGCACGCAGTCGTAAATACTGTGCATCGTATCGAGTGCCAGCAGGAACAGGACCTGCTCGCCCCCTTGTGTGCGGTAGTTCCGCAGGAGTTCGTAAACGTTGTCGAAGGTCATAACGGGTTACCAGCAATGCGGGCAGGGTCGGCCCCGCGTGCCGTGTTGATAGCTGAACGAGGTCGGGGTTTCAATTTGCCGCACGACGCCTGTTGGGTGGCCCACCCCTGAAGGGAAGAGGCTAAATCTGGGTAAGGCTGCACGCAAGGTTAAACCAAGGCCCTGACCATTGACCGATAACTTCTTACCGTCATTGCCGAACTTGATCCCCCAACCCGCTTCCTGCCACTGAAGCGCTGGCTGCAGGGTGAAGCGCGGCACTCACGGTGCGTGGACGCCTATCGGTCAATGGTTACGCCAAATGGAATTACATGGCGATGGAAAACCCACCATCCACCGGGATCGCGGTCCCCGTAACAAAATCCGATGCACCGCTCGCCAGGAACGCCGCCACCCCGGCCAAATCGCTCGGCACGCCCCAGCGGTTCTCGGGAGTCCGCTTTTCCACGCTGTCGTGCAATCCCTGCACCTGCTGGCGGGCACGCTTGGTCAGATCGGTGTCGATCCAACCGGGCAGCACGGCGTTGACCTGGATGTGGTCCTTCGCCCAGGCTGTGGCCAACGCGCGCGTCATCTGCACGATCCCGCCCTTGCTGGACGCATAGGGCGTCGCATAGGGCGCGCCGAACAGCGACATCATCGACCCGATATTGATCATCTTACCGCCACCGACCTTCACCATCGCGTGGTAGGCGGCCTGCGAGCACAGGAACGCGCTGGTCAGGTTGGTGTCCATCACATGATGCCACTCTTCCTCGGTGAAATCCTGCGGCATCTTCCGGATCGACGTGCCGGCATTGTTCACCAGGATATCGACCCGTCCGAAGGCGGCTTCCGTCGCGTCGATCAGGTTCTGGCATTCGGCTTTCCTGGTGACATCCGCGGCGACGAACTTGGCCTGGACGCCCAAAGCGCGCAACGATTCCAGCGCCGGTCCCGCCTTGTCCGCGTTCCGACCGGAGATGACGATATGCGCGCCGCAGGACGCGATGCCCTGGGCCATGCCCAGGCCAATCCCGCCGTTGCCGCCGGTCACGATGGCAACCTTGCCGGTAAGATCGAACAGATTCATGTCATTCCCCTTGGTTTCGTGCACGACGGCTGCCCGCCAATCCCGCAACGGCTGTGGTCTAAATCAGGTTTGGGCCGCCAGGGTCCCGGGTCGTGCCGGCCCTGGGGCCAGTAAGACCAACCGCCCCAACCACTGACCTATGGGTGACCTTTGTCATTGCGAGCGCAGCGAAGCAATCCAGGGGTCTGGCACTATCGAACCTGTTGGTTGCCCTGGATTGCTTCGCTTCGCTCGCAATGACAAAGGCAGTTGTCGCCATGGGTCACTGGTTCGGTCGGTTGGTATAAGACCGGTGGGCCCCTCCGTCCCCTGGTCAATCAGGGAAGGCAGGACGGCTCGATCAACATGGGTCGTCGGTTCAGGAAGAACGGGCGCCCAGCCGGCGATGGCCACCCGGCTATTTCAGGCAGCGGTCCCACATCGTGAACATGTCGGCCCAGGTTTGCTCCGCCGACACCGTCTCGTAGACAGCCCGCTCCGCGAAGGCGAAGCCGTGTTGCGTGCCCGGGAAAATCTTGATCGTGTTCTTGACGCCTGTCTTCGCCAATGCGGCCCGCAGATCGGGGATTACGTTACCCGGCACCCCGGCATCATGTTCCGCGAACGCGTAGTAGAGTTCTCCCTTGATCTTATCCACCAGCAGATGCGGCGAGTCGGGCTGATCGGTGACGATCAGGACCCCATAGAGCGACGCGGCGGCGACCATGCGATGCGGGAACCGGGCCGAGACGGTGGTGATATACTGCCCGCTCATGCAATAGCCGACGCAGCCGACCGGCCCCGGCTTCACTCTGTCGTTGGCATCCAGCCACCCGAGCATCGCCGATGTATCGTCGGTGACAAGCTCATTGGTGATGCTGTTCATGGACGCGCGAATCACCGCCGACATCGCATCGGTACGCCGCGGCAGGTCGAACAGCACGGTGCCAAGGCGGTAATACATGTCGGGCAGAATGCAGAAATAACCATGCCGAGCGATCCGGCGGGCCATGTTGCGGAGCTCTTCGCGGGTACCGGGGGCATCCATGTAGAAGATGATCGGTGGGAACTGTCCGGCGCCATCCGGGCAAGCCACGAATGCAGGCATCTGACCGTGCTTCGTCGTCACGATCACATGTTGCTCGTACATTGGGATGCTCCTCCAATTTCGGGGCAGTGTTGCCTCGGCGGGCAGGGATGTGCAACCAACTTCATCCGGCGGCCGCTGCGGACCGCATCGGGGATGGGATCGGAACCATGGTGGACACGGCACGGATCGATCAGGTGCTTGCGGATGCGGTCAATTCTGGCCAGGTGCCGGGTGTCACCGCCGCGGTGGCAAATGCGGGCGGGCAAGTCTATGGCGGCGCGTTCGGCAAGCGGGCGCGGGGCGGGTCGGTGGCGATGACCCAGGATACAGTGTTTCGCATCGCCTCCATGACCAAGGCGATCACCGGCGCCGCCTGCATGCAGATGGTGGAACAGGGCAAGCTGGGCCTCGACCAACCAGCCGGTGAGATCATGCCCTCGCTCGCCAACCCCCAGGTGCTGGAAGGGTTCGATGACGCGGGGAAACCGCGGCTGCGGCCCGCACGGGGCACCATCACGTTGCGCAAGCTGCTGACCCATACGGCCGGGTTCGTCTACGACACCTGGAACCGGGACATGAACCGCTACGCACAGCAGACCGGGCTGCCAGCCGCCCGGACCGGCAAGCTCGCGGCGCTGTCGGCACCGCTGGGGTTCGATCCGGGGGAACGTTGGGAATACGGCATCAATATCGACATCGCCGGACGGATGGTGGAAATCGTCAGCGGCCAGAACCTGGAAGCCTATCTGCAGGAACATGTCCTGCGGCCGCTGGGGATGCACGACACCGGCTTTGTGTTGCGCCCAGCCTGGAAGGATCGGTTGGCCACGCTGCATAACCGAGAGGCAGACGGATCGCTGGTGCCATTTGACGCGCCGCCCCCCGCTGAAAGCCCCGAATTCTATGCCGGCGGCGGCGGGCTGTTTTCGACCTCCAACGACTACCTGCTGTTTTTGCAAGCCTTGCTGCGCGGCGGGGAAGGCAATGGCAAACAGGTGCTGAAGCCGGAGACGGTCGCCCTGATGAGCCAGAACAGCATGGGCGCGCTGGATGTGCTGCCGATGCCGACGTTCAATCCTCGGATGTCGAACCCGGTCGATCTGTTCCCCGGGATGGTCAAGAAATGGGGCCTGACCTTCCTGATCAACACGCAGGATCATCCGGGTGGCCGCGGCGCCGGCAGCCTGGCCTGGGCGGGGATCAACAACACGTATTACTGGCTCGATCCGAAGAAACAGATCGCCGGTGTTCTGATGACTCAGGTCTTGCCGTTTGCCGACAAGACGGTGCTGGACCTGTTGGATCGGTTCGAAAAGGCAGTCTACGCCGCCGCGACATAGGCGACGCACCATGGCGCTTGCGGGCCTCCCGAGACCGCCGAGCCTCTGGCGGGTCGCGGGTGATTGGTGTTGAGCGATGACGATGCGCACGCGGGGCGATTGGCCGCACGCCGCGGGGCCGATGTGGTGACGGCGGCGGTTAGGCCGCCGCCGACCAGAGTTCCCGCGCGTTTGCCCCCGGATCGGTGTCGATCACCGGCGCCAAAGCCTGTGAGATCGCCAGCAACCGCGCATCCGACAGACGTTTGCCGACCAGGGTGACGCCTACCGGCAGGTTTGTCGGCCCGCGACACACGGGAATGTTCACATTCGGCGCATGCAACAGCGTCCACATCCGGTTGAACACCGCGTCCCCGGTCGTATGCAGCCCCACCGGCGCCTCCCCTTTCGAGCTGGGCGTCAGAATCACGTCCAGCGACGGCCCGAACAACCCGTCCAGAACCGGACGGCAGGAATCCGCCAGCGCATAGGCTTTCAGCAGTTGCTCCGAGGTGATTTGCAGGACGTTTTCGACTTTTGCCCGCAGGTCCGGCGCCAGCATGGCATGGGCGTTGATGTATTCCGGCAGGAACGACGACCGCCCCTCGCTGTTCACGATGGCGGTGTGCGCGTCATGCAGGCCGTTGAACGGTGCCGGCAGCTCCAGGTCTTCGACGATCGCGCCGGCGGCGGCCAGACGCTGTGCCGCGGTGTCCAACGCCAGGGTGCCCGCCGGCTCGATTTCGTGCCAGACCGGGCTGCGGCAGACGCCGATCCGCATGCCCTTGACCTCGACCGGGTTCAGATCGGGTTCCACGCCGAACGCCAGTGCCATCAGCGCTAGGTCGTCCACGCCGCGGGCGTACCATCCAACTGTATCCAGGGTCATCGACGACATTCTGACCCCTTCCCGGCTCACCAAATTCCAGCTCGGCTTCATCCCATAGATGCCGTTGAAGGATGCCGGGCGGATCAGCGAACCGCCCGTTTGCGTGCCAAACGCCAGAGGCACGTGGAAATCCCCCACCGCCGCGCCCGATCCGGATGACGATCCACCGGGCGTATGCTCCGGATTGAACGGATTGCGGGTCAGCGCCTTCCGGCCGCCGGATGCGAACTCGACGGTGTCGGTCTTGCCCAGCACCAGCGCGCCGAGGCCGCGGGGAACCGCGACGCAAGCCGCATCTCGCCCGACCCGCACACCGTCGTAAATCGGCGAGTTCTGGGTGGTCGGGTAATCCACCGTGTCGATCACGTCCTTGACGCCGATCGGCACGCCGTGGAGCGGCCCTTTCGGCGCCAGCTTGTCGAGTTCCCGGGCGCGCCGGATCACGTGATCGGGATCGATCCACAGCCAGGCGCGCACCAGCGAGTCACGTTTTTCGATCCGGCGAAGGCAGGCCCGCGCCAGTTCCTCGCAGGACAGATCCTTCGACCTGATTTTGGCGGCGGCCTCGGTCGCGGTCATCAGCGCCGGGTCGG
Organism: Asaia bogorensis; assembly: GCA_945871455.1. Classification (GTDB taxonomy): domain Bacteria; phylum Pseudomonadota; class Alphaproteobacteria; order Acetobacterales; family Acetobacteraceae; genus Rhodopila. The sequence continues at coordinate 3,701 of CAMBXJ010000062.1, read as the reverse complement.
TGGCGCCGGATTGGGGGTTCAACGACATCGGCGGATTCCGTTCGTTCGTGCATGGTTACGCTGATCGGCATCGAATCGGCGATTGAATCGGGATCCGAAACCAAGAGTTGGCGCGCGTTTCGCGGTCTCGGCCCGCCGGATTCACACATCTTGGGACGGGAGAACACTCTCCCCCTCCGGGATATGTCAACGCCGCCGCGGTGCCGGCAACGGCGCGCCGTCCCTAAAACAACAGGCCCTTCTTCAGCAGGCCATGCACGCCCTTTTCGCCGTTCACGGTCTGGGTCACGTGGAAATCGACCGCCAGAGAGCAGAACGCATAGGCCTGCTCACGAGACAGGTTGGTGCGCATGCAGATGAAGGCGATCATCTCTCGCAGTGCCTGTTTCATCGCCTGATCCAGGTCCTCGTTCAGCCCCATCGTGATGTAATGTGTGGCCGATTCGGCGCGCGGCATGCGCAAGGCGGGGCGAGCCGGGCCGTCGCCCTTATGCAGGGTGAAGGTGAAGGTGCCGGTCAGGCACATTTCCAGCGCGGTGACGCAGACCTCGCCATCGCCCTGCACGCCATGCCCATCGCCAACCGAGAAATTCGCGCCCGGCACCCACACCGGCAGGAACAGGGTGCTGCCGGCGGTCAGTTCCTTGTTGTCCAGGTTGCCGCCATGGATGCGCGGCTCCTTTGATGCGATGCGGCCGAACGCCGGCGGCGGCGCCACGCCCATCACGCCGAAGAATGGCGCCAGGGTCAGTTCGGTTCCCCAAGGCAGGGTGCAGACGCCACGCGAGCGGTCCACCGGGATATGCATCAGGGTGGTTTCATGAAAGTCCTCCGGCAACGTGCCGGCGAGCGGACGGATCATGTTGTAGCCCCAGTCGGCACCCGGGACGATCTTCTCGATGCGGATTTCCAGCATGTCCCCCGGCATGGCGCCGGCGATCGCGATGGGGCCGGTCACGATATGCCCAGCTTTGGACCCAGGGTTCGCGGCGATGATCGCGGCCAGTTCGGACGGCACGGTCAGTGGCGAGCCAGGCGGCGGCAGCACTTCCTCCCGGCCCGACACGCACTGCACCTCGACGGTGTCACCGGATTCGATCGTCATGATTGGCGGAAATTCAGCGTCGAAAACGCCGATGCGCACGGTGTCGGGCGTCGCGCGCAATGTGTGAGTGGTCATCTCTGTCAACTCCTGGTCTTGGTATCGATCGATCCTGGGATCGTTGGAACATGATCGCGCGGCGCGGAACGCAACAGCGGTTGAATCATGCGACAAAGAGCCAGAGCGTAATCATGCTGGGCGGAAGGTAATGCCGAACGGCTTGAACGATGAGGCACCGGCCGGTGCGACTTCGTCATGCCGGCGTAGGCCGGCATCCACGACTTGCCCAGGCTGCGACCACGGAAGTCGTGGATGGCGGCCCTACGGCCGCCATGACGATCACGCACCGGCCCTGGGGTCATCGCCTTCGTTCCGCCGGTCGGTCTAACAACGCATGAATCATGCGGCCACCAGCGCCGGCCGATTGCCGCGGTAGGCGGTCGCTTTCTCGAACGCATCGGCCATACGCAGCACGGTCGCTTCCTGGAACGGCTTGCCGACCAGTTGGACGGATACCGGCAATCCGGCCGGGCCAAACCCCGAGCAGACGCACATCGCCGGATAGCCCGCGACGTTGAACGGCATGGTAAAACTGGGCGCGGCGAACGAATCCCAGCGCGGCACACCATCCATCTTCGGTGCCTCGTCCGGCGCCCCGGCGGTCACCACGATGTCCAGGGTGCGCATGGCGGCACGCAATTCGTCGCGCAGTTCCCGCCGGCGCTGCACCGCGTGCACGTAGTCGACGCCGGACACCAGCGCCCCCAGCATCAGGCGGCGCTGCACCCGTTCGCTGAAATCGCCCAACCGGGTGCGCGCCCATTCGTTATAGGCGGCGGCGCGCTCGGTGATGGAGATCAGCGACCCACAGGCATGCCAGTCCTGCAACGGCGCCAGGGTCACGTCGACGATTTCGGCACCCAGGTCACGGAACACGGCCATGGCCTTGTCGATTCCAGCCTGCGTGGCCTCGGCAACCTTATGGTCGGTTTCGTGGAAGTGGCGGATTACGCCGATCCGCATCCCTTTCACGCCGCTGCCGAGTTGCGCGGTGTAGTCGGGCACCGGACGATTGGCGGAATGGGGGTCGCGCGGGTCATGCCCGGCCAGTACCTGAAGCATGATGGCGCAGTCCTCGGCCGTCCAGGCCATCGGGCCGATATGGTCGAGGCTATACGCTGCCGGTGCGACGCCGGCGCGTGAGACAAGGCCATAAGTCGGCTTGATGCCGGCGATCCCGCACAAGGCGGCGGGACCGCGGATCGACCCGCCGGTGTCTGTGCCGATGCCGCACAGGATCATGCCCGCGGCCACCGCCGCGCCGGTGCCGCTGGACGAACCGGCGGTGAAATGCTCGGGGTTCCACGGGTTGCGAGACGGTGGAGATGGCAGGTCGAAAGACGGCCCGCCATCAGCGAATTCATGCGTGGTCAGCTTGCCCATCAAGATGGTGCCGGCCTGGGCCAGTTTCTCGGCGCAGGTCGCGTCCGCGTCCGGAATGTTGTCCTGCAGGATCTTCGACTGGCAGGTGGTCGCGATGCCCTTCGTATCGACGATGTCCTTCAATCCGATGGGAATGCCGTGCATCGGCCCGCGCGGACCATCGCGCATGATATCGGCTTCGGCCGACCGGGCTTCGGCGAGGGCACGCTCCTCGGTCGGCAGAACGAACGCATGCAACGTGTTGTCCAGGGCGTGCATCCGCTCCAAACAGGCCTTGGTCAGTTCAACCGGTGACAATTTGCGGGCGGCGATCAGGCGGGCGGCCTCGGCGATGGTCGGAATGCTCACAGGTCTTCCTCCGTAAAGCCGAAACCATGGGCCAGTTCGGCCATGCGACCACGCGGCTGACGGACCCGGGCCTTCATGACCTCCAGTGCTTCCAACGTGGTGCGGAGATCGGCTTTCTGTGCGGCATTGATGGTGAGGCCGGACGCGGCCAGCAAATAGTCGAGGGCTTCATCGCCTGGGATTGGTGGCATGCCTTGCATCTCCTTGGTTTCGACGTTCGACCGGGCGCCACGGCCTGATGGCGGCTTGGGCGGGCCAGCGTCCGTTACGAGATCGTCGTGTGTGCAATAAGCGGACCGTCGCCCATGGACCGATCCGGATCGAGAACGGCGGGACCGGGCCGCCGCAGCGCTTGCGGGTTCCTTCCGGGCCGGATCGGGAGAACGCTGACGGTGCTGGCGGGTCTCGTCAAGCGCATGACGACGGACGGGGCGTGAGGACGCTGTCCGGCAGCATTGCTGGAAAAACGCCGTTATTCTATCCATAAGACCGAAATCACATCATAATTTGCCTATTATATAATCTTATGGTTCAATTTGTACGGCGGACGGGGTCACTCTGCTGCAATTACAATCACACTGGGATGCTATCTTCGCGACAGGCGCAGCATGATCTGCCGCAGCACCAGATTTACCGTACCGAACACCGTCACGAAAAACGCCATCACCACCAGGAACAGCAGAACACGGTCGCCCAGGTCCGGCAGGCGCTGCGAATGAGCCAAAGTGACGCCCACCGCCTCCGGCACACCGATCGCCGCACCGAGCCCCGAGGACATGACCACGACGATGAAGCCACGCATCACGTT
>CAMBXJ010000061.1 GCA_945871455.1 Asaia bogorensis | reverse complement strand
GGCGCAGGAGCATCTGTCGGGCTTCATCGCGACGGTGGTCGGCGGCTGGGACACCGGCACGCTGGTGGAACGGCTGGAACTGCGGGTCGGCCCGGACCTGCAATATGTGCGGATGAACGGGACGCTGGTGGGATTCCTGGTCGGTGGCGCGCTGTTTGCGGTGCTGGACGCGGTGTTCGGGCACGTGGCGTTCTGATCTCCAGGCTATGCGGGTCCATCCGCCCGCCACGGGGTTCGGCCGTTGCCGTAGTGTCGGGCGCGGGTCGCGCGGATCTTCGTAGGGATCAACCGCGCGATGGCGTGCCGACCGTGGTGGCGTCGGCGGCTTCCATGCGGATCGCGGGTTCTCCCGGACGAGGCGCCTCCACCCGGCCCAGGATCGCGGCCTGCAAACCGGCCCCGTGCAATGCGGCCAGGCAGGCACCCGCGCGGATGGTCGGGACACCCGCCAGCAGCCCACCCGACGTCTGTGGATCGACCAACAGCGCGCCCAACAGCCCGAAATCCTCGCTTTGGGCCAGAATTCGGCGGTTTTCCGGGGCGAGCGTGCTTTCCACCCCCTCGGCCGCCAGGTCCAGCGCGCCGGGCAGGGCCGGGATCGCTTCCGGCCACAGCACGGCGGCGGATTTTGACGCGCGCAGCATCTCGGTCAGGTGACCGGCAAGACCGAAACCGGTGACATCGGTGCAAGCCGTCGCGCGATGGTCCAGCAGGATGCGGGCCGCGGCGGCATTGGTGGCGCACATCTGCTCCATGGCGGCGAGCAGCCAGGTGGCGCGGGTCAGGCCGCGCATATGCCCGGCCAGCAGGATGCCGGTGCCCAACGGCTTCGTCAGGATCAGAGAATCGCCCGGCTTCAGCCCGGATTTCCGCAGCAATCTGTCGGGATTCGCCAGTCCGGTGACCGCGAAACCCAGCGATGCCTCGTTCGCCTCGGCGGAATGGCCGCCGACCAGGGTGCAGCCATCGGCGGTCAGCACCTGGGTTGCGCCTTGCAGCATGGCGGCGAGTTCGCCACGCATCTTGGCGCCGGATGCAAAGGGCACGGCGGCGACCGCCAAAGCCGTCCAGGGGCGAGCGCCCATGGCGTGAATGTCGGACAGCGCGTGGGCGGCGGCGACCTGGCCGAATAGAAATGGATCGTCCAGGAATGCCCGGAAATGGTCGACGGATTGGACCAATACCTGCCCAGGGGGTGGTCTCAGCACCGCGGCGTCGTCCGGCTGGTCCAGGCCGATCAGCAGGTCGGGGTGGGCGGGGGTACGGGGCAGCGACGCCAGCGCGCCAGCCAGCACTTCGGCACCCACCTTGGCACCGCAACCGCCGCAGCGCATCGGGCCCGTGGGGTCGGCCGGCATGCGCATGGTCTGGTACATCCGCATCCATCGCCGGTCGATCCAGTCCTTGAGCCGCCAGACCCAGCCCCCCGATACCGCGACGCCGTTGCGCCACCCCACGGCCCGGTTCGCGCCGAGGCCCAGGATCACCAGCGCGTCACGTTGCGGTCGCCACGGCCGAACGGCCTCCGCCCGGGCAGTGTGGCGCAGGTTATCGGCCAAGGGCGCGCCGGCGCGGACCGCCCACACGCCGGCCTTGGGGAGGGCATGTCCCTCCAACGCGGCGCAATCCCCGGCCGCGAACACGAAGGGGTGGCTGACGCTGCGCAGACCCATATCGATGCGAATACACCCCAACGGATCGCAGGCGAGGCCGGATTGGGCCAGGAAATCCGGACCTTTCACCCCCGTGGCCCAGAGTGCGACCGCCACATCCAGCACGCTGCCATCCGAAAGCGGCAGCATGTTGCCTCGGAGCGGGCCGGCCATGACCGCGTTCGTCAGCTCGATGCCCGCGTCGGTAAGCGCCGCCCGGACCACCCGGCGCGCGAACGGGGGAGCGGCCGGCAGCGGTTCGGCGGATTGAGAGACCAGCACCAGCCGGAACCGGCCGTTGAACCGAAAAGCCAGGGCCAGGGCCAACTCGACGCCGCCCGGCCCGCCGCCGATCACCGCGATGCGGGCGCCGTCCGGCAGGGTCAGTTCCAGGTCCGCGAGCCGATCCAGGAAGCGTCCGATCGGTTTCACCGGAATGCCGCCGCCATCCGGAATGGCCGGAATGCCGCCGACATTGATCGAGAGCAGATCGAACGGCACATCGGGGCGCCCCGTCACGGCGATGGTACGATCCGCCAGATGCAGCGCCGTCGCCTCCGCCAGGATCAGCCGAGCGCCCGCGGCGGCGGCGAGCGGGGCGAGGTCGATATGGGCCTGGTCCGCGGTGTAGTCGCCTCGGATCAGGCCGGGCAGCATGCCGGAATAGGGCGTTTCCGGCTCCCGCCCGATCACCGTCAGGCGCACTCCGGGTTCCGGGCGCATGGCGAAACGCCGCAGAACCTCGACATGGGCGTGTCCGGCGCCAAGAAGCACGATATCGGTTTCGACCGGTCCGTTGCGTTGCATGCACCCATCCTACAGGCTTGCCGCGAGTCGCGTGCATGCCCCTGATTGACACCCCGCCGACCGCGCGGCTTCCTGCGTGCCGGACCCAAACCGAGGACACGACCAGCATGCAGATCGGATTCAACCTGCCAGTCAGCGGACCCATGGCCACCGCCGCCACCATGGCCGACGTCGCCCGCCTCGGCGAAGCGCTGGGCTTTGAGTATCTGACGCTGACGGACCATATCGCGCTGCCCGATACCAGCACGCCAGGGTACCCGTATTCCGAGACCGGGGAATTCTACTCGCCCGAGCCCGGCCATCGCGTCGAGCAATTGACCGCCACCGCCTGGATCGCCGCCAAGACAGAGAAGATCCGCCTGGTCCTCGCCGTCATGGTCGTGCCGCATCGCCCCGCCGTGGTCACGTCCAAGATGCTGACCACCATCGACGTGCTGTCAGGCGGCCGGCTGGTTGTCGGCATCGGCGCCGGCTGGTTGAAGCCCGAAATCGACTCCGTCGCCACCACGCCGTTCGCCGAACGCGGCGCCGTGACGGACGAGTATATCGACGCGTTCAAGGCGATCTGGACGCAGGAACGTCCGGTGTTCCACGGCAAATACACCAACCTCGAAGGATTGCTGGTCGATCCGAAGCCGGTGCAGAAGCCGCACCCGCCCATCTGGGTCGGGGGGGAAAGCGGCCCGTCCATGCGACGGGCGGCCCGGGTTGGCGATGCGTGGTACCCGATCGGCACCAACAAGGCGCATATGCTGGATACGTTGCCTCGGTTGGAGGCGGGGATCGCGCGGCTTCGCACGATGACCCAGGCGGCCGGGCGCGACCCCAACGCGGTCGGCGTGGTCTATCGCGTGAAGCGGCATGCGTTTGAAGCGCCGCCGGCCAGTGACGGCAACCGCAGGCTGTTCACCGGCACCATCGCCAACACGATCGATGACACCAAAGCGCTGAAACGCATCGGCGTCACCGCGATCGATTTCGATTTCGAAGGACGGGACGCGGCTAAAGCCATGGCCGACATGCGCCTGTTCCGCCAGGAGGTGATGGACAAACTCTGACCGCCGCGGCGTGCCGCGACCGACCGGCCCGTTGCGGCCGGTCGTGCAGCGTGCCCTGCGCATTCGCTTGCGACGCCGTGGCGAAACGCTTGCCGCGCGCGCGCGATGTTCTGTAAGAACATAACATGAATCATGAGCCGTCCCAGCCGCCATCCCATCCCCCATCCAGTCCGGCCGTGGCGGCCACCACGCCCCCAGACCCCGACGCCATCGTGGAGCAGGCGTATCAGGCCCATGTCCGGGGGGACTGGGAGGAAGCGGACCGCGCCTATCGCACCGTCCTCGCGATCCAGCCCGATATCGCACCCTGTTGGAGCAATCTGGGCCTGGTCCTCCGCGCCCGCGCCAAACCGGACGAGGCCGAACTGGCCGCGCGCACCGCGCTGCGCCTGTCCCCCGACTTCGCGGATGCCCATAACAGTCTGGGCATGGCCCAGCACGACCTGAACCGGCTGGCTGAGGCGGAGAACAGCTTTCGCGGCGCGCTTCGCCTGCGGCCGGACCTTGCCGCAGCGTGGATCAATCTTGGCCTGGTGCGGCAGAAATTCGGCGCGTTGGCAGAGGCCGAAGCCTGCTACCGGACGGCCCTGCGTTGCGGCGCCGATTTCGGCCAGGTCGGTGGCAATCTCGGCATGGTCCTGTTGGAGCAAGGCCGGGTCGTCGAGGCCGAAGCCGCGTGCAGGAAAGCGTTGCACCAACGCCCGGACAACGCGGAGGCCCGGGTCAACCTGGCCATGGTCCTGCTGCTGACCGCCCGCTTCGACGAAGGCTGGCCGGCCTATGAAGCCCGCTCGGCTTTCACGCCTGATCCCTTCCCAGACCCATCGATTGCGCGCTGGACCGGACAGGAGGACATCGCGGGCCGCACCATCCTGCTGCGCGCCGAACAGGGATTGGGCGATACCCTGCAATTCTGCCGCTATGCCCTGCTGTTAGCGGATCAAGGGGCGCAGGTGGTGCTGGAAGTGCAGCAACCTTTGGTTCGCCTGCTGGCGTCCCTGCGCGGGGTGGCGGCGGTGATCGGGATCGGCGACACGCGCCCCCACGTCGATCTGTGGTGCAGCATCATGAGCCTGCCCTATCTGTGCGGCACCACTTTGAACACCATTCCGGCCAGTCTACCCTACCTGTCTCCCGACTCTTCCGCCCGAGCCGCCTGGGCCGACCGGCTTGCAGGCTTGACCGGTTTGCGTGTCGGACTGGTCTGGGGTGGCGGAACCCGTCCAGATCAACCGCATGCGATGGCGATCGATCGCCGGCGCTCGATGACCCTGGCGGACATGGCGCCCCTCGCCGATATCCAACCATGCCACTTCATCTCGTTGCAGCTCGGCGACAAGGCCAACCAGGTGACGCGGCCACCGGACGTTCTGGAACTGCTCGATCCCACCGCGTTGTTGGGGGATTTCGCCGACACCGCGGCGCTGGTGGCGAACCTGGATCTGGTCATCGCGGTGGACACGTCGGTCGCCCATCTGGCCGGCGCGATCGGCACCCCGGTCTGGCTGCTGAACCGATTCGACACTTGCTGGCGCTGGCTGCTGGATCGCGACGACAGTCCCTGGTATCCGGGATTGCGACAGTTTCGTCAGGATCGACCGGGCGATTGGGCGGGCGTGATCGCGCGGGTACGGCAGGCGCTTGAAGCCGTCGTGGCGGCGCGGTGATGGCCTGACCCGGGCTTGCCTTTCCGGACGCCGAACGCAATCAATCACGAATCGCGATGGGAGGTATCGATGCTCAGCAACAGCCTGGATGTAAGACCGGTCGGGCCGGCGGTCGGTGCCGAAATCCTCGGGGTCGATCTCCGTGCGCCACTTCCGGGTGACACGTTGCGCGCGGTGCGGGAAACGCTGGCGGATCGTGGCGTGGTGTTCTTTCGCGATCAGGCGCTGACGGAAGACCAGCATATCGCCTTTGCGCGACAGTTCGGCGACATCAATATCAACCGCTTCTTCGCGAAACTGCCGGAGCATCCGGAAATCGCCCTGGTCGCCAAGGAAAAGCACCACACGCGCAATATCGGCGGCGGCTGGCACACGGACCACAGCTATGATTTGGCGCCGGCTTTGGGGTCGGTGCTGTATGCGCGGGAGGTGCCGCCGATGGGCGGGGACACGCTGTTCGCCAGCATGTATGCGGCCTACGACGCGCTGTCCGGTGGATTGAAGCAGACCCTGCTTGGATTGCGGGCGGTGCATTCCAGTCGCCATGTCTTCGGCGTCGAGCGCGGCGACCTGAAGGGGCGCATCGGCAATACCGAACTGGCGACGCAGGATGCGGTGCATCCCGTGGTGATCGAGCACCCGGAGAGCGGGCGGAAAGCGCTGTACGTCAATCCCGGCTTTACGGTGCGGTTCGAGGGGTGGACCGATGAGGAGTCTCGGTCGTTGCTGGATTATCTGTATCGCCACGCGCAAAAGCCGGAATTCACCTGCCGGTTTCAGTGGCGGGAGGGGTCGATCGCGTTCTGGGACAACCGATCTACCTGGCATTATGCGGCAAACGACTATCAGGGGGAGCGTCGCCTGATGCATCGGATCACGCTGGAAGGGTGCGCGTTGGGGTAGGGGAGGCGCGGGGCTTCCGCCCCGGACCCCGACCAGGGCTTTGCCCCTGGACCCCACCAAGGGCGACGGCCCTTGGAACCCGGACCATTGGTGCCCTTGGGGACATGGCCCTACACGGACGGTGATAGGTATGCATAGGGCCATGTCCCCAAGGGCACCAAAAGAATCGCATTCCAAAGGCCGTGCCTTTGGCGGGTCCAGGGCAGAGCCCTGGTCGGGGTCCGGGGCGGAAGCCCCGCGCCTTCCCTAAACCCAGGGCGACATCCCACTGCCCCCGGCCCGTATCCCGACCTGCCGCTCATCCGCCAGCGACCGATCGATCGCGCGGATCACCCGCCGCTTCATCAGATCGAACGCCGAGGCCAGCTTGTCGCGCGGGCGAGGCACGTCGACCGTCAGCGTTTCGTGCACGCGGCCGGGGTTGGGGCGCATCACCACGATGCGGTCGGCGAGGAACACGGCCTCATCCACGTCATGCGTGACCATGACGATGGTGGGTCGCAATTCCCGCCACAGATCCAGCACCAGTTCGTGCAGGCTGGCGCGCGTGAACGGGTCCAGCGCCGAGAACGGTTCATCCAGCAGCATGATTTCCGGATGCCCGATCAGCGCGCGGGCGATCGCCACACGCTGTTGCTGCCCCCCGGACAGGTCGCGCGGCCAGCGGGACGCGTAGCCGGCCAGGCCGATCCGATCCAGCAGCGCCGCGGTCCGCGCCTCCCGATCCTTCGCGGACAGGCGCTGGCCGCCGAAGCCGATATTTGCGCCGGTGTTCAGCCAGGGCAGCAGCCGCGGCTCCTGGAACACCGCGCTGATGGACGGATGGGTGCCGGTCAGCACCTGCTCGCCGATCGAGATGGTGCCGCCGCTGGCCTGGTCCAGCCCGGCGATCAGCCGCAGCAAGGTGGTCTTGCCGCAGCCGGAGCCGCCGAGGATGGCCACGATCTCCCCGGTATCGGCGTAAAGCTGGATGTCGCGCAGGGCCTCGGTGCCATCGGCGTAGGTCTTGCCGACATGGCTGATCACGAGGCGGGTCACAGGCGGCTCCTCGCCGTGTCCTGCCACCGCAGGATCGGGCGGCTGATGACAACCAACAGGCTGTCCGCCGCCTTGCCCACCAGTGCAAACACAATCATCGCCACCAGGATCGTATCCGCTCGACCCATCTGCTGTCCGTCCAGCAGCAGATAGCCCAAACCTTCCGACGCGCCCATCAGCTCTGCCGCCACCACGAACATGAACCCCAGCCCAACGCCCGATCGCAGGGACGCGATCCAGATCGGCAACACCGCCGGCCAGGTGATGCGCAGGGCGATACCGACCGTGGACAGGCCGAACACACGTCCGACCTCGATCAGTTTCCGATCCACGCCCTGGATGGCACTCAGCAAGCCCAGATAAACCGGGAAAAACACGCCCAGGGCGATCAGCGCCAGTTTGGATGTCTCGAAAATCCCCAGCCACAGGATGAACAGCGGCACCCAGGCAAGGGACGGGATGGCACGTAACGCCTGCACAGACGGGTCCAGCAAATGCCGGAGCGTCGCGCTGGCGCCGGTGACGATACCCAGCAGCGTGCCGACGAGCGCGCCGAAGGCGAAGCCGACACCGACGCGCCAGAGAGTTGCAAGTGTATGCGTGGCCATTTCGCCGGACAGAACCAATGCCCAGGCGGATGCCGCCAGCCGCGAGGGCGGCGGCATCAGCCGTCCGGACACCACCCCGTACCGCACAGCCACTTCCCACGCCACGCCCAGGGTCAACGGCAGGATCAGGCCGACAACCCAGGGGCCTGGCGTGGCCAGCCTCATGCGCCGGCGGCGCGGGCGTAGGACCCGTCGATCATGTCGTTGGTGATCTTGGTGATGTCGAGCGCGCCGTCCAGCACGCCGGCGGCCTGCAATGCCTTGCCGGCCTCGATGATCGTCGCGGCCTGAACCTCGCCGATCTTGCCGCTGGACATGTCGGTGCGTTCCAACTGACGGGTGATCACCGGATCGGAAAGTTTGGTCGCCGTCATCATCATCGCCTTCAACGCGGCCGGATTGGCTACCGCCCAGAGTCGGGCCTTCTCATACGTGGCCAGAACGCGTTTGACGATATCGGGGTTCTCGGCGGCGAAGGCTTCGCGGACGTTCAGCACGCCCCAGGTGTTGGCCTCCGGCTTGCGGAAGAACAGGCGGGCGCCGCTTTCGACTTCCGACGTCGCCATCAGCGGGTCCAGCCCGGCCCATGCCTGCACATCGCCGCGTTCCAGGGCCGTGCGCCCGTCGGCATGCTGCAGCAGGATCAGCTTGACGTCTTTCTCCGACAGCCCGGCGCCGGCCAGTGCGCGCACCAGGAAGATATGCGGATCGGTGCCGCGGGTGACGGCGATCCGCAGCCCCTTCAACTCCGCGACGGACGCAATCTTGCTGTCCTTCTGCGTGACCAACGCGGTCCATTCCGGGCGCGAGTAGATATAGATCGACTTCAGCGGATTGCCGTTGATCTTGCCGATCAGCGCCGCGGCGCCGGCGGTGGAGCCGAAATCGAGCGAGCCGGCGTTCAGGAACTCCAACGCCTTGTTGGACCCGGCCGAGAACACCCAGCGGATGCCGATCTTGTCGGAGCCGAATTCCTTCTCCAGCAGGCCCTGGTCCTTCAGCACCAGGCTGACAGGGTTGTAGGTCGCCCAGTCGATGCGGATTTCGCTGGGTGGCGCGGCGATGGCCCCGCCGATGGGCGTAACGGCAAGCGCGAGTGCTGAAGCGCCGAAAGCGCGCCGGGTCAGTGATCGGGTCATGGAGGTCTCCTGTTCGGTCAGCCTTGGGGCGCCGAAAGAGAGGAAAATTTCATTGGTGGCAAGATGGTGAGGGGAAATAAGGTGGAGTTTCCGTATTGTGGGTGAAGTTTGAGAATTCAATCTCCATCCGCCGCGGTTCGAAAGGAGCTTTCGCCCGGCCTTGTCGCGCCTCCCGCGCCGTGCCTATCGTTTCCGCACGATCTCCACCATGATCCCGTCGGGCCCGCGAATGAACGCCAGCCGCGTGCCGGGATCGCGGGTCAACGGCCCGATCGGCTGCTGCGCAGATGCACATGATCGAACGTGTATTGACGCATGGATGTGTCCTGTTGTCGGGCGGACGACGCTTACAACAGCCGGCCGTGGCGCGGAAGCGTCGCCTGCTCGGCTCACGACCGCCGATGGTTCGATTCAAACGATGATGGTCTGCATATCAGGTTTAGGGGATCTGAACCGTCCAGCGACCCAATCCGTCCTCCGTCAAGGTTGCGCACCCGGCGAAACCCGCGCAGCGTTACCGCCAACGACCGGGAAACCTCGGCGTAAGGAATGGGAGAGAGTTTCATGAGACGTGTTCTGTCCGCGGGTTGGAAAGCCGCGGCGTTCGGATTGGCCGCGATCCTCGGCCTCAGCGGACCGGCGATGGCGCAAAAGCGAGGCGGCATCCTACAAATGCCGCTGATCGACACGCCGCCCAGCCCCTCCTTGCATGAGGAGGCGACGATATCGGTGGTCGTGCCGTTCATGTCGATGTTCAACAACCTCGTCATGTTCGACCAGCACGTCATGCAGAACCGCACCGACACCATCGTCCCGGATTTGGCAACGGCATGGAAATTTAACGCAACCAACACTGAACTCACCTTCACGTTGCGGGAAGGCGTGAAATGGCACGACGGCAAACCATTCACCTCGGCCGACGTGAAATGCACCTGGGACATGGTCTCCGGCCTCACGCCCGGAAAGATACGCAAGTCCCCACGCCAGGAATGGTATTCGAATCTCGAGAAGATCACCGTCAACGGCGACCAGGAGGTGACGTTCCATCTCAAGCGACCGCAACTGGCCCTGCTCAGCCTGCTGGCATCGGGGTATTCTCCGGTCTATCCCTGCCATGTCTCGTCCGCCACGATGCGCACGAAGCCGATCGGCACCGGACCGTTCAAGTTCGTCGAGTACCGGATGAATGAAATCATCCGACTGGAGCGCAATCCCGACTACTGGAAGAAGGGCCTGCCCTATCTGGACGGGGTGGAAATCCGCGTGGTGCCGAATCGGGCGACGCGCATGCTGGGACTGGTTGCCGGCAAGTTCGATGTCAGTTTTCCCACGGACGTCACCGTGCCTCTGACAAAGGAGTTCCTGCACAATGTGCCAACGGCGCATTGCAAGATACGCACGATCGGTACGTCCAACCTGATCATCAACCGCGAAGCGCCTCCGTTCGACAATCCCGATATCCGGACGGCGCTGGCGCTGACTTTGGACCGCAAGGCCTTCAACACCATCATGAATGAGGGCGTTCCCGGCATCGGCGGCTCTTTCCTGTCGCCGCCCGATGGCATCTGGGGCGTGCCGATGGACATGCTGCTGACATTCCCGGGCTATGGACCCGATATCGGGAAAAGTCGTGATCAGGCCCGGGCATTGATGCGCAAGGCCGGCTACGGGCCCGACAAGCGGCTGGCGGTGAAGATATTCACCCGCAATGTCGCGACCTTCCGCGATCCGGCCCTGATTCTGGCGGACAATCTGAAGGAGATCTATATCGACGCCGAACTGGATGCCGTCGATACGCCGATCTTCTACAACCGGGTGTTCAAGAAGGACTATCAGGTCGGAATGAATGCCACCGGGCAGTCCCTGGATGAGCCGGATCAGGTCTTTTACGAGAACTACGGCTGCGGGTCTCTGCGTAACTACACGAACTACTGCAATCGCGAGATTCAGGCGATGTTCGATGCGCAATCGATCGAGGTCGATCAGGACAAGCGCAAGAAAATGGTCTGGGAGATCGAGCGTCGATTGTTGGAGGACGTCGCCCGTCCCGTCACCTATCACGGCCAGCAGGCCGGATGCTGGCACAACCATGTGAAAAATTACGGCATCATGGTCAACAGCATCTACAACGGCTGGCGGTTCGAGGACGTCTGGCTGGACAAGTAATCCGCGCGACGTTGCCGTGAAACAGAAGCGGCGCCCTGGGATTGGGCGCCGCTTTTCCGGTTTGACCGCCTGTGCGGTCGTCGTCAGCCCACGAAGGCGCCGCCGTTCACGTCCAGGATCGCGCCGGACATGTAGCTCGCGCCCGAAGAACACAGGAACGCGATCGGCCATGCCAGTTCATGCGCCTGCCCCAGGCGTTGCATCGGCAGCATCGACGCGGTGTTGTTGCCGCTGGTCATCGGCGTCTGCACCGGACCCGGGGCCACCGCGTTCACCAGAACGCCACGGGTGACGGCCTTGCGCGACATCCATTTCACCAGTGCATGCACGGCGCCCTTGGAGGCCGAGTAATCCGGCGGTGTGCTCAGCGATGTGCCGCCCGTCTTGCCGGCGACCGAGCCGACGAGCACGATATTGCCGCCGCCATGTTCGGCCATATGCTCGATGGCCAGTCCGGTCAGTTGCATCGGCACGCGGACATTGACGTCCATCATGCGGTGGAAGCGCTCGTTGAAGTCCGCGTCCTCATCCCATGGTGTGCGGAACAGGATGCCCGCGCAATGCGCCGCCGCATGCAGCCGAGCGCCGGCGAACAGGCTGTTCAGGTAGGCGGCTTCGGTCAGGTCGCCGCGTGCCGTCTCGCAGGCATTGCCGCGCGACTTTACCTGGTCGGCGATGTCGGTCAGGTCGGCGCGGTCGCTCAGCAGCAACTCGGCACCCAGATCGGCCAGAACCAGGGCTGTTGCCTTGCCGATGCCGCTGGCGGCGCCGGTGACCAGGACACGTTTGCCTTCCATGGATATGGCGGCGGGGATGGGAAGGGTGGCCATTTTGTGTTCCTCCGGTTTCGGGCACTTTGGCAGGAAATGCTCGGATTCCAAAGGGGCTTTGCCCCTCTGGACACCCCACCAAGGGCGACGGCCCTTGGAACCGGACCATTGGGGGCAATCTGGGCAGATCCCTTCGTTTCAGGCTGCCGCTCGGTCGTCCTGTTCCGCCGTGAACTCCGTCCCGGCAACCGTGGTCCGCCGCATATCCCGCACCTGCGTCGCATCGTAACGGCGCGCCCGATGCATCGTGCAACGATTGTCCCACATCACAAGGTCGAACGGCTGCCACCGATGCGCATAGACGAACCGGCGCTGTGTGGCATGCTCGGCCAGGTCGCGGATATAGGCCATGGCTTCCGGCACCGGCCAGCCGATGATCTTGCCGATATGCGATGCCAGGTAAATCGATTTCCGCTGGCTGATCGGATGCGTCCGCACCAAAGCCTGACGCACCGGCCGCATGGTCGCGCGTTCCGCCTCCGTCAGGTCGGTAAAGCCCAATGTCGCCCGTGAATAGAGCAGCGAATGCTCGCAAATCAGGTCCTGGATCTCGGCCTTGGTCTCATCCTCCAGCGCATCATAGGCGGCGCGCATGTCGGCGAACTCGGTTTCCCCGCCCTGGTCCACCACGACCCGGCCGGACAGCAAGGAATAGGTGGCCGGCACCGGTTTGAACGAACTGTCCGAGTGCCACAGCATATTGCCGAGACTGTACAACCGACGCCGGTTATCGCGCGCCAGCACGGTATTGTTGGTGTCCAGGTTCGACACGTCGGCGAACGCGGGATGCAGTCGTTGCTCGCCAGGTTTGCTGATGCCGGTGCCGCCAGTTTCTTCCAGCGCCCCGAAGCGGCGGCTGAAGTCCAGTTGCTGGTCGTCCGTGATGCGCTGGTCGCGGAACACCAGCACGCCATACTGTCCAATGGCGACCTCCAGGCCGGCAATGGTTGCATCCGACAGCTTCTGGGTCAGATCGACCCCCGATACCTCGCCAACGAAGACCGGATGCAATGGCTTGACGTTCATGGTTGCCCCACCGGCTCCCTCTTCTCGGTTCGGCCATCCGCACGGGATGCGCCGAGCCGCGTTGGATCACTATGACCGCGCGCCCATCCAAGCGGGGAGGGGCGCTTCCGTTCGCTATTCCGCGGCCTGGCGGGCCGGTTCG
>CAMBXJ010000060.1 GCA_945871455.1 Asaia bogorensis | reverse complement strand
CGCACCCACGAAGCCGTCACGGCATTCATCCGGCCGGATCCGGCACTCCCGCCGGTCATCTTCCTTGTCCCTGAGCAATACCGGCCGAGGGTCAGGACACGAGCTTAAATTACGAACCCGGGTGTATCAAAGTCGTTGACACGTTCCGGTACGTCCATTGGGACGGCCTCCGCCACGGGCACGATCGTGAACGATGATGGCGCGAGCCTGGCGGCGTTCCATGCGGCCGACAGCCTCAGCTTCGTGCCGGCAGCCGCGATTTCCGGCCTGGATGCGCCGAACCTTGAGTTCATCGGCACGCCCGCGCTGATCGATCTGGGTCCGAGCGCGGCGACGGTCGTTGCGGCGCTGGACGCGTCGCACGGTGTCGAGATCGTCTCCGGGTTCGACCTGGGTCAGGATGTTCTGGACATCGACCTCCTGGGTGCGCTGCCCGGGGCGCTGCGGGCTTCCGACACGACGATCGACGGGGTGCACGCGATCAGCCTGTACGCCAGCGCCGATCCTGCCCACGGCGTGGTCCTGGCGGGCGTCTCCGGCTCGCAGACCGCAGCGGACCTGCTGGCGAACCATACTCGGTTCGCCGGCGGTCACGCGATCATCGGCTGAAGACAGCGCACCGCCGGCCTGCCTTCGGGCCGGCCGGCGGCGACCCTGGATCGAAATGTCGTTACCCCATCTTTAATTTGCCGTAACTGCCCAGGTTCCCCGGTCGTGCTCAGTCGGTACCCCCAAGCGACGAGAGATCGATTTTCAGGTTGAGAACCCATTTGACAGAGGGCTAGGTTCCGGATGCGAAGGAGTCGGTGGATCACGCCGCCGTCAGCCAGCTTTCGAAAGACGCCCTCATCGCCATGATTCTGGCGCACGAGGCACGCATCGCCGAACCGGAACGCCGGCTCGGCCTCAACAGCGGCAACAGCGGCACCCCCCCATCCAGCGACGGGCTGAAGAAGCCCGTGCGCATCGCCAGACCGAGAGGGAAGTCCGGCAAGAAGACCGACGGACAGCCGGGCCATCCCGGCAAGACGCTGCGCCGGACGGCAAAGCGCGGCAGCCTGATGGAGAACGTCTCCGGCATTGTCGTGCACGACCATTGGAAGCCGTACTACACGCTGAGCGGCGTATTGCGCGCGAGGTAGCTGGGCAGTTACCATAATACGTCGTTTATACCACTAATACCAACCGCCCCAACCGCTGACCTATGGGTGACCTTTGTCATTGCGAGCGCAGCGAAGCAATCCAGGGGTCTGGCACTATCGACCCTGTTGGTTGCCCTGGATTGCTTCGCTGCGCTCGCAATGACAAAGGCCGTTGTCGCCATGGGTCACTGGTTCGGCCGGTTGGTCTTACTCCGCCGCTTCCGCCATCGTCTGTTCGACCGTCGGCACCCCGTCAGTCAACGTAGTGCGCCGCAAATCCCGGGGATATCGCGTGTCGTTATAGGGACGAGCGCGGTGCATCGTGGCGCGGTTGTCCCAGACAACCAGGTCGCCGACCTGCCACTTGTGGGTATAGACAAACTCCCGCTGCGTCGCGTGCTCGGTCAGTTCGCGCAACAGCATCTGCGCTTCGGGCACCGGCCAGCCGACGATACGCCCGGCATGAGACGACAGATACAGCGACTTGCGTCCGGTCTTGCGATGCGTCCGCACCAGCCTCTGGCGCACCGGTGCGAAGTCCCGCAATTCCTGGTCGGTAAAGGCGAAACCCAGAGTGCCCTTCGAGAAAATGCGCGAATGCTCGCAGGTCAGGTCCTCGATCATGGTCTTCGTGGCCGCATCCAGCATGTCGTAAGCCGCCCGCATGTCGGCGAACTGCGTGTTGCCTCCCTCCGGCGGAATGACATGCGCGCATAACAGGGAGTAGCGCGACGGGATCACCTTGTAGCTGCTGTCGCTGTGCCAAAGCTGGTTGCCCAGCCCGAACAACCGCTTGCGGTCGTCGCGTTCCAGCACGCGGCCATCCGGGCCCAGGTTGGAGATATCGGCCAGCGCCGGGTCCTTCAGCCGCATGCCCTCGGCCGCATGGATCTGGCGGTAGGGTGGCTCCAGTTCGCCAAAATTCTTCGTAAAGGCAACCTGCTGTTCGGTCGTCAGCGGCGTTCCCTGACGAAACACCAACACCGCATACCGATCCATGCCCGCATCGATCGCCGCCGCCTGCTCGGCCGTCAGGGGCTTGCTGATATCCGCGCCATGACATTCGGCCGCGATCACGGGATGCAATGGGGTGAAGGTGATGCTCATGGGCGGCTCTCCTCCGAAGCTCATGAACCAGACCGGTCACGAGCAGCGTGAATGGTTCGCGCGCATCGACGCACTCGGGACAGCGCCGATCCGTTCTTGTTCCTTCACACTGATCCCGGTCTTGCACCGGAGTCAAATTCCGCCCGCCCGCCGAACATTTCCGCCCCCCTGCCTGAGCCTCTGGACGCCGAGCGGCAAACGTCGGACACTTTCCGCACCGAAACAGCGTCACGCGGACCGGCCGTCGGGCCCGGGAAACCACGGACGGCATGCGGCGGGGGGGAGACATCAATGTCCAATTTTCTAAAGCGGGGCCTACTGGCGGCCGCGGCCTTCCTGGCCCTGTCGACCGCGGGGATCGCCGCGGACCCGAAGCCCGGCGGCGTCCTGAAACTGTATCACCGCGACAGCCCGGGCAGCCCGTCGATCCTGGAGGAATCCAGCAACTCGGTCACCGCCCCCTTCATGGCGCTGTTCAACAACCTGGTCCTTTACGACCAGGAACAACCCCGCAACAGTGTCGAAACCATCCAGCCGGAACTCGCCACGTCGTGGTCCTGGAGCGCTGACAACACCGCCCTGACCTTCAAGCTGCGCGAGGGAGTCAAATGGCACGACGGCAAGCCCTTCACGTCCAAGGATGTGAAATGCACCTGGGACCTGCTGATGGGGCGCGCGGCCGCGCCGTTGCGGAACAATCTGCGCGGCGGGTGGTATCACAATCTGAAAGACGTCGTTCCCAACGGCGATTTCGAAATCACCTTCCAGCTCGGCCGCCCGCAACCGGCGCTGCTGGCGCTGCTCGCATCCGGCTATTCAGTCATCTATCCGTGCCATGTGGCCGCGCGCGACATGCGCACCAACCCGATCGGCACCGGCCCGTTCAAGTTCGTGGAATTCAAGCAGAACGAGTCGATCAAACTGACCCGTAACACCGACTATTGGAAGCCCGGCCGACCATATCTGGACGCGATCGAATATACCATCATCACCAACCGCTCCACCGCCATGCTGGCCTTCGTGACCGGCAAGTTCGACATGACCTTCCCCAACGAAGTTTCGGTCCCGCTGCTGAGAGGCATGCAGGAACAGGTGCCGCAGGCGGTCTGCAAATTGGTGCCGAACAATTGCGCGGTAAACGTCATCGTGAACCGGGAGCGGGCGCCGTTCGACAATCCGGAAATGCGGCGAGCCCTGGCCCTGACCCTGGACCGCCAGGCGTTCATCGACATCCTGACCGAGGGCAAAGGCGCCATCGGCGGGTCCATGCAACCGCCGCCGGAAGGTGTGTGGGGCATGCCAACTTCCATGCTGGCCGATCTGCCCGGTTACGGACCAGACCCGGAAGCGAACCGCGCGGAAGCCCGCAAAATCATGGCATCGTTGGGCTACGGACCGGACAAGCGGCTGAAGCTGAAGGTATCGGCCCGCAATATCCCGGCCCACCGCGACCCCGGGATCCTGCTGGTCGACTCGCTGAAGCATATCTATATCGACGCCGAGTTGGAGCCGGTGGACACGGCCAGTTGGTTCCCGAAAATCGCGCGGAAGGACTATGCGATCGGGCCTAACATCACCTGCGGGGCCGTCGACGACCCTGATCAGAATTTCTACGAGAACTATGCCTGCGGATCCGCTCGCAACTTCACCCAGTACTGCAACCGCGACCTGCAGTCATTGTTCGACCAGCAATCGCAGGAAACCAACGTCGAAACGCGCAAAAAACTCGTCTGGGACATCGACCGCAAGCTGCAACAGGACATGGCTCGGCCCATTCTTTACCATTACCCCGCCGCGACCTGCTGGCACCCCTATCTGAAGGGGTACACGCCAATGGTGAACAGCGTTTACAACAGCCCACGCTTCGAAGGCGTTTGGCTGGATCGATAGGCTGGGCCGGCGCGGCACACCGGGGCGCCTTCGCTTTCTGTCAATCTGTCGGACGCCATCGACGTCGGTGGCGTCCGCTATGCTGCGACGGACGAGTTGCGGATCGCCTTCCGGGCAACCAATGCGGCTGATGCGGCCGGGGCGCGGCTTGCGTCATTTCTGCAACAGATCATGCCGTGAAAGCTGACCCGATCCGCGATCACCCGGCCGACGGATTGCCGGGCCGACGGAAGATCGGGCCGGGGGCCGTTATCACCGCCTTCGAAACAGGATCAACACCGCGGCGATGGTCACACCGAAAGCCCAGCCCACCAGCAGCGCCGGGTTCAAACCACCGAACATGACCGCCCCGCCGATGACCAGCAGGCCAAGGACGGCTCCCACCGCCAGTCGGATCCAGGGGGCAACGGTCTCGGTTTGCGACGACATCGGAGGCTCTTGCGCTTACGGTTGCAACGGACGCCAGTGTGGGCGGGGCCTGAACCCGCCCCGATCACGCTGGCTTCGTTCTAGAACCGACGCATCAGGGCGACAAGCCGCCCCTGCACCTTGACCCGATCTGCTGGGAAGATGCGGGTTTCATGGCGGGCGTTGCAGGGTTCCAGGGCGATGGAGTTGCCGCGCCGGCGCAGCCGCTTCAGCGTCACCTCGTTCTCGTCCACCAGTGCGACGACGATCTGGCCGTTTTCGGCCGATTCGCCCTTGTTGATGATGACGGTGTCACCGTCGAGGATCCCGGCTTCGATCATCGAATCGCCAGCAACCTCCAGCGCGTAGTGTTCGCCATTGCCGAGCAGGCTGATGGGTACGTCGACCTGGCTGGAGGAATCGCGCAGCGCCTCGATCGGCAGACCGGCGGCGATCCGCCCATAGAGCGGCAATTGCACCGCGACCGCATCATCGGCCGCCCGCACCCCGGGCAATCGGGATGTGAAGTCGCCTCTGATCACATTGGGCGAGAAGCCCGTCGCCTCCTCATCATCCGGCAGATCGGCTTCCGGGCGCGCGACGAGGTTGTCGGGCAGCTTCAATACCTCCAACGCGCGGGCGCGGTGATGGCGGCGACCGAGATAGCCACGCTCCTCCAGCGCTGAAATCAACCGGTGGATCCCGGATTTCGACTTGAGGTGAAGGGCTTCCTTCATCTCCTCGAAGCTCGGGGAAAAACCGGTCTGCTTCAGGTGCCGGTCAATATAGACCAACAGCTCGTATTGCTTGCGCGTAAGCATGTGGGAATCCCCCTGGGCGTTATCCGGAACAAATCAGAAACCGACCTTGTTCTATGTTGGTTCCGAATCGCCCGTCAAGTCAAACCGTGGAGGAATCCAAAAACTCCAGCTTAAAGGCCGAGGGAATCGAGGCGAATGATCGGAACCTCGGCTCCCACCGGCAATGCGGGCGCATGCGGGGCGCGCAGAATCAGGGCATCCGCCAGCGCAAGACGCCGCAACATCGCCGAATCCTGCACCGGAAACGGTGTGACGACGATCCGCCCGTCCGCGTCCGTCGCGATGGTGGATCGCAAATGGTCCGCCCGTCGGTCGTTTTCCCGCAGTGCCGTCCCGGCGATCGCGCGGGTCACCGGCGGTGGCGCGGCGGGCAACCCGCTCATGCGGGCGATCGATGGCAACAGGAACAGGATTGCGCAGACCAGGGCGGACACTGGATTGCCCGGCAACCCCAGGACCGGTACCGCGCCCAGGGTGCCGAACAGCAGCGGTTTACCGGGGCGCATGGCGATCTGCCAGAAATCGACGACCAGTCCACGGGTTTGCAGACCCGCGATCACCAGGTCGTGATCCCCGACGGATGCCCCGCCGGTTGTGACCAGCATGTCCATCCCGTGCACCGCATCGGCGACGGCGGCGACCGCCTCCGTGGTGTCCCTGGCAACCGGCAACACGATCGGCTCGCCGCCCAGCGCCAGGATCAGGGCGGCCAGCGCGTGCGAGTTGGAACTGACGATGCCGCCGGAGGGAATGGGTTCGCCCGGTAGAGCGATTTCGTCGCCGGTGGCCAGAATTGCCACCCGGGGACGACGATGCACCGTTATCCAGGGATGGTTGGCCGCGGCCGCCAGACCGACATCGCGCGCGGTCAGGCGCCGTCCGGCCGGGATCACCGCGTCGCCTTGCGCGAAATCCTGCCCGGCACGCCTGATGTGGCGCCCCAGGACAACCGCCTCGTTCACGACAAGGATGTCACCGTTCCGGGTCGCATCTTCCTGCAGCAGCACGGTATCCGCGCCAGCCGGGATCACGCTGCCGGTGAAAATTCGCACCGCCTCACCGGCCTCAACCTGGCCCATGAACGGATGCCCGGCCGGCGCCGCGCCAATCACCGACAGACTGGCGCCCAGAGTACCGTCCAAGGCGCGCAACCCGTAGCCGTCCATCGCCGAAACGTCCGCCGGCGGCTGGGTCAGGCGGGACCGCACCGGTTCGGCGGTCACCCGGTTCCAGGCGCCGGCAACGGGTACAACCTCGGCCGGTGTCGGTCGCAGCACGGCCAGAATGCGATCGCGCGCCTCGTCTACCGAAAGGTCGCGGGATTTGGACGCGGCGGCGCCACCTGCTGGGTTCGAACCGCTCATGACTGAGAGAACTCCCCTGACTTGCCGCCGGCCTTGTGAGTGACCCGCAACCCATCGATCCGCATCGACCGATCGACGGCCTTGCACATGTCGTAGACGGTCAGCGCCGCGACACTGGCGGCGGTCAGCGCTTCCATCTCCACCCCCGTTTGCCCGGTGGTGCGAACGGTCGCGATGATCTCCACCGTATTGGCGTCCGGATCGGGCAGCAGATCGAGCGTCACGGCGGTGATCGGCAGCGGATGGCACAGCGGGATCAGGTCGCCGGTGCGTTTCGCGCCCATGATCCCGGCCAGACGCGCCACGCCCAGCACGTCACCCTTCTTCGCGGTGCCCGCCATGATCATCGCCAGAGTCGCCGGTTCCATCACCACACGGACCCGCGCGGTTGCCGAGCGGTCGGTCGAGGGTTTGGCGGAAACATCAACCATGGTCGCGTTGCCCGCCTGGTCGAAATGAGTGAAGCCAGTCATGCGGCCGTCTCCCCCAGCAGGGTGCGAGTCGCCGCGGTGACGTCGTCCTGGCGCATCAGACTTTCGCCCACCAGGAACCCCTGTGCGCCGACGCCCGCCAGGCGACGCAGGTCGCTGGTGGCGCGGATCCCGCTTTCGGCAATCAGGAACCGGTCCGGTGGGACATGGGATGCGAGCGTCTCGGTCACCGCCAGATCGGTCGTCAACGTCTTCAGGTCACGGTTGTTGATGCCGATCAGCGACGTTTCCAGCCCCAGCGCCCGCTCCAACTCCCGCAGATCATGCACTTCGACCAGAACATCCATATCGAGCGCGCGCGCCACCGCTTCCAGCTCCCGCGCCTGGGCATCCGTCAGCGCGGCCATGATCAGCAGCACGCAATCCGCCCCCATCGCCCGGCTTTCATAGATCTGCCACGGATCGAGCATGAAATCCTTGCGCAAGACCGGCAGATCGACCGCGGCCCGAGCGGCTTGCAGGTGTTCCGCAGTACCATGGAAATAGGGCTCATCCGTCAGTACCGACAGACAGGTCGCGCCGCCGTGCTTGTAGGCCAGAGCCAGCGCCGCCGGATCGAAAACCGGCCGGATCAGACCACCGGAGGGCGATGCCTTCTTGATCTCCGCAATCAGGGCGAAACGCGGGCGCGCCGCGGTTTCCTTCAAGGCCCGTCCGAAGCCGCGCGGCCCGTCGTGTTGATCTTCGATGACCTGACGGAAGCTGTCGATGCTCCGCGCGGCCTTGCGTTCGGCGACGGTGGCCCTTGTGTCAGCACAGATTCTGGCCAGCACGTCCGGTACGGCGCGGGTTTCGTCGACCATGATCTCTCCTTGATCCGACATGGTACTTTCATCGCCGGCGCCGGACGGGTTGGCGCCAGCCGGCGTATCAGCTTGCCGCCGTCTCCCGCCGCAGGGTTTCCAGCGCTGTCCGCGCATCCCCGCGGTCGATCGAGCGGGCCGCCAGATGGACGCCTTCCCGCAGGTTGGACGCGCGGTCCGCGACGATCAGCGCGGCGGCGGCATTCAACAGAACCGTATCGCGGTACGCACCCGGCGCGCCGTGCAGCAGTCCCAGCAGGGCCGAGGCATTGAAACCGGCATCGCCGCCCTTGATCGCCTCGATCGGCGCATGCGCCAGATCGGCGTCGGCGGCGGTCACGGTGAAGCTGGCGATCGCACCGTCGCGCAGGGATGTGACCTGGTTTTCGCCGGCCAATGTCAGTTCATCCAGTCCCTGCCCGTGCACGATCCAGGCGGTCCGGCTGCCCAAAGCGGCAAGCGTTTCGGCCATCGGAAGCGTCCAGGCGGGATCGAACACGCCGGTCAGTTGTCGACGGACCCGGGCGGGATTGGCCAGCGGTCCCAACAGGTTGAAGATCGTGCGGGTGCCAAGCTCGACCCGCGGACCGGCGGCGTGACGCATGGATGGATGGTGACGCGGCGCGAACAGGAAGACGCAGCCGGCCATCATCAGGATATCGGACAACCGATCCATGGGGGCATCGATGTTGACGCCGAGCGCGGTCAGGACATCGGCGCCGCCGGTGCGAGACGAGAGGGCGCGGTTGCCGTGCTTGGCCACGGGCACACCGCAGCCGGCGAGGACGAAGGTCACGGCCGAGGACACGTTCAGGGTCCCGGCGCCATCGCCGCCGGTGCCGCAAACGTCGATGGCCCCGTCGGGCGCGTCGATCGCGGTCATGCGGGCGCGCATGGCTCGGACCGCACCGGTGATCTCGGCGACGGTTTCGCCCCGAACCCGCATCGCCATGAGCAAGGCGCCGATCTGGGCAGGCGTGGCCTCCCCCGACATGATGATGTCGAAGGCGTGTTCGGCATCGGCCTCCGACAGGGATTCCCCGGCGGCGAGGCGGGTCAGCAGCGGCTTGAGATTGTTCGACACGGCCGGATCAGGCGGCCCGGGCCGCGGCGGTGGGGCGTAGGTTGGAACCGGGGGCATTGGAACCGGGGACATTGGAGCCGGGGGCATTCGCCCCACGGGCGAGCGCCAGGAAGTTGGCCAGGATCTGGTGGCCGTGCTCGCTGGCGATGCTCTCCGGATGGAACTGCACGCCGTAGACCGGCATCGTCCGGTGACGCATCGCCATGATGATGCCGTCATCGGTCCAGGCGGTTGGAACCAGGGTATCGGGCAACGTGTCCCGCTCCACGATCAGTGAATGGTAGCGGGTGGCGGAGAACGGCGAAGGCAGTTCGGCCAGGATGTCGGTTCCGATGTGGGTGATCGCCGAAACCTTGCCGTGCATCGGCACGGGCGCACGGATGACATGCCCGCCAAATGCCTGCCCGATGGCCTGATGGCCGAGACAGACGCCCAACAACGGGACTTTCCCAGCCGCGGCGGCGATAAGGTCCAGGCAGATGCCTGCCTCATTCGGCGTGCAAGGTCCGGGGGACAGCACGATGGCTTCCGGTTCCAGCGCGAGCGCCGCGTCGACGGTGATCTTGTCATTGCGCCAGACATCGCACTGCGCGCCGACCTCGCCCAGGAAATGGTAAAGGTTGAAGGTGAAGCTATCATAGTTGTCTATCAGCAGGATCATGCGGCGCATCCTTGCTCCGGGGGCGGGTCGCGGTCAACGGGATGTGGCGCGCGGGCGGCAGGGGAGGGCTTCCGAGGCGGCAAATTTCCCGATTAGGTTTTCCGGATACTCGCGTGAGCAGGGTATATTGTGGGGACGAGCGGTTTAATTCGGACTATAGGTTTGGACGCAGCGATCTCCACCGATCTTCGCCAGGGGGACCTCGAAATAAACGGGACCGCCCGAATGGACAACAAACCGGGCTTTTCATCGCCTCGACACATGGAACGCCCCTTGTTAGGCATCAACGAAGGGATCGGCCCGCTCTTTCCGGCGCGATATGAGGCCGGGAAGGAAATCTACTTAGTGTATGCCGGCTTCCACACAGGACAAATCATAATCATTAGCCGGCGTCATGCACAACGTCCTGTGTCGAGTAGTAGACAACCAAACAATGTCGCGCAGGCTGGAGCGGTGTCAATCCGCCTCGGAAAAAGACCCTGTCATCATGAAGAAGCAGGTCGACTGAGTTCTGCATCGTACCGCCATGGCCTCGCCGTGACAGACCGGTGGCCAGCGCGCGGCATCCTGCCGACCCAATCAACCAGAGTCCGAACCAAGTGCCACGGCAACGTCGGTCGTGCCAAAGCCGTCGCCGACGAACAGCAACGGCGCCGACCGCGCCTGCGCCAGGGCGTAGGAGAACGCGTCGCCGAAATTCAGCACCCCGCCATGGCCCATGCCGCGGCCGTACGCGATGCGTGCCCGAAGCGCGAGCCGTGCCTGGGAAAAATCGACCTCGACCAGAGTGATGCCAGCCTCGCCCAGGAATTGGTCCAGGTCTTCGATCGCCCGCATGCGGTCCGACCGGCGCCGGGCCGCCAGCACGGTCCCGGTTTCGAGGTAGGAAGCAACCGACATCACCCGATCCGTATCGCTCGCCAGCCGAACCAATAGTGCCGCCGCGGACGACTCGCCGAACAAGATCGCCACCACGGCCGAGGAGTCGACAACGATCATCCCTTATCGCCCGAAGCCGCATCCCATTCGTCTCGGCCCACCGGCCTGGTGTCGTAGGCGGTCCGCAGCCGGACGGACAATGCCGCCAGCCGAACCGGCAGGTCGGCGGCGGTCTCGCGTCGGAGACGCTCCCGAACCAGCCGCTCCCGCAGAGCGACGGTGACGGCCTCGGTCATGCTTTCGCCAGTCAGCCGAGCGAGGCCGCGGGCCAGTTCGTCGGCTTCCGCCGTCTTTATGCTCAGCGCCATCGACGGATCTTTCATCTAGATGTAATTTCTAGATAGCATCGGGAGCCTCGCTTTGTCACGACCATCCGACGCTGCCGCGATAGGTCCCGTGCAGGCGCGTTTTTCCGGATTTCGCGCCACACTAGCCCTCGACTCACACGAACGGACCGATGGGCTGGTCGACCGCCGTCGGACCAGGCATTCGATGGTGGCTTGACAGGCCACGAGAGGCCGCATTGATGCCTATGACGTCATTGAACGGGACAAAACGGAGATGATCGCACCGTATCGGCGGGCACTGCCCGTATTGGCCGCGATCATCCTGCTGTTGGGTGGTTGCGCATCCTTGCTGGTGGCGGACACGACGCCGCTACCGGCCGATCGATTGCTCCCCCCTGGCAGCGAGTTCATCTCCCGCGGCGGCTACCGGTTCGACGGGCTGCGCCGATCCGAGGAGCCGCCCGACCGGTTGATCCTGGTCGCGATGTCCGGTGGCGGCAAGCGATCCGCGGCGTTCGGTTTCGGCGTGCTGAAGGGGATGCGGGACATGCGGACGCCCACGCGCGCCGGCCCGCAATCCCTGTTGTCGCAGTTGGATGGGATATCGGGGATATCCGGCGGCAGCTTCACGGCCGCCTACTATGGCCTGCATCGGGAGGCGGCTTTCGGGCAGTATGAGAAGGATTTCCTCTACTCCGACACCAACAGCTACATCCTTGGCATCTATCTGTATCCCTGGAACTGGACCTGGCTGACGGACCCGCTGGTCGGCACGAACGACTTCATGGAGAAAGTCTACGACCAGACCATGTTCCGTGGCGCGACGTTCAGCGACCTGGCCGCCCGAGGCCGACCGCTGATCGGAATCGGCGCCACCGATATCGGCTACGGCGTGCCGTTTCTGTTCACGCAGGAGGTGTTCGACGTCATCTGCTCAGACCTGAACCCATTCCCGCTTGCCCGCGCGGTCGCCGCGTCGAACGGATTTCCCGGCCTGTTTTCCCCGGTGACCCTGACCAGCCATGTGGCCGCCTGCGGTGGTCGCAAGCCGGGATGGCTTACGCGCGTTTCGGCGGCGGAGAAAAATGACCCGATTTCCAGGTTGGGCGCTCAGGCGCGGTCGTTGGAACGGTATCTTGATCCTGAGCAAACCAAATATGTCCATCTTGCCGACGGCGGCATCGCCGACAATCTGGGTCTTCGCGTCGCGGGCGGCCTGATGCAAAACATGGCACAGTCCCGTTCGGCCCTGGCGGCTCGGGGATTCAACAGGATGCGCCGGATCCTGGTGATCAGCGTGGATGGTCAGGGCACGCAGGATCCGTCGATCCCGCAGCAACGGCTGGTCGGCGGGCTGTTCGCGATGTTCGGCCTGGTCAGCGGCGCCCAGATCGATCGCTACAATTTCGAGACCATGGCCACCGTGTCGCAGCAGATCCAGGACCTGGCGAAAGCGTTGCGCGGGTTGCGCTGTTCTCAAGGCAAGATGGTCGAAGGCGCGCCATGCGACGACGTCCAGGCGGAATTGGTGCACGTGTCCCTGGCCGGCATGCCGGAGGGGCCGGAAAAGCAGAAGCTGCTGGCGATACCGACAGGCCTGACCATCGACAAATCCGATGTCGATCTGCTGATCGAGGCTGGCACGGCGGCCGTCACGGGATCGGCACCGCTGCGCCAATACCTCGCCGGATTTCCCGGAGACCAGCCAACCGAACCCGCGCGATCCGCGCCGCGCGCATCAAGACGCCCATAGGGCATGATCACGATGAGCGGAACGTCACAGCGTGTGAATCATGCGATCAAACAAACAGCTCGAGCGGTTTGCCGTTCCCAGTCAGCGTGAAACCGCTCTAGTCTTACTGCGTCATATCGCCCGTCGCTCCCCCGTCTGCCGTCCGATGCCGCAACACGGGCAGCGGGGCAGACGCTCTACCAGCGCGACAATAATCCTGCGTCGGAGGGTGGCAATGGAGTTCGGGATATGGCGTTCGGTGCGCAGCGGCGGCGCCGTGGGATCGGCGACCGGCGGGAACGGCAGGCGCCGTGGGTCTTCCTTGGTTTCGGGGTCCTGAGGGGGGAAAAATCGCCCGTTCGGCGATCAAGAACCCGTAGGCCACGATGCAGAGTGTTATGTGGTGGTGCA
>CAMBXJ010000059.1 GCA_945871455.1 Asaia bogorensis | reverse complement strand
GACTTCGGCACCACCAACAGCGTCGTAGCCCTGCTGCACACTGACGGCCGCGTCGTAACCCAGCAATTTCCCACCGAATCCGGCCTGTTGGACGTGTTCCGTACCGTCCTCTGTTTCTGGAACGACGACACAGGCGGCCGGCAGATCCTCCATCACGCGGCCGGCCCCCAGGCGATCGAGGCCTATCTGGACGATCCGCTGGACACGCGGTTGATCATGTCGATGAAGACCTATCTGGCGCAGAAGAGCTTCACCGAAACCCGGATTTTCGGCCGCATCTTCACCCTGGAACGCCTGATCGGCAGCTTCCTGAGCGTCCTGCTGAAGGATTGCGGCCCCGTTCCCTGCCTGGTCGCCGGCCGCCCGGTTCGCTTTGCCGGCGAATTCCCGGACGATGCCCTGGGTGCGACCCGTCTGACCGCGGGGTTTGCCGAAGCCGGCAGGACGGACGTCGCTCTGGCGCTGGAGCCCGAAGCGGCCGGCATGCGCTTCGCCCGCGAATTGACCGGGCCGGCCACCGTGCTGATCGGCGATTTCGGCGGCGGCACCAGCGATTTCTCGATCCTGCGCTTCGAGCCGAGCACGCAGGGCGGTGTCACGCCGCTGGGGCATGCGGGGATCGGCATCGCCGGCGACGTGTTCGACTACCGGATCATCGACCGGGCGATTTCGCCGCTTCTTGGCAAGGACGACACTTACAGGGTCATGGGCAAGAACATGCCAGTGCCGGTGGAGTTCTACGCGGGTTTTGCTCGCTGGCACCTTTTGTCGCTGATGCGGGCGCCGCGCACCATGCGCGCGATCGAGGAGGTCGCGCGCACCGCCCAACACCCGGAGCGTCTGCGCCATCTGGCATCGATTATCGAGGACGGGCAGGGCTACGAACTGTACCGGGCCGTCTCGACGGCCAAGGCGGCGCTGTCCGAAGCGGACAGCACCGTGCTGCGCTTCCGGCACAATGGGTTCCAGATGGAGAAGACCATCACCCGCGCCGATTTCGACACCTGGATCGAGGCGGATCTGCGGCGCCTGGGGGCGACGGTCGATCAGGCCCTGACCTCGGCGGGGCTGGCCACCGGGGATATCGACAAGGTGTTCCTGACCGGCGGCACCGCCTTTGTGCCTGCGGTGCGCCGCCTGTTCGCCGATCGGTTCGGGGTCGCGAAACTGGCGGGCGGTGGAGAATTCGTGTCGGTCGCGGAGGGTTTGGCGCTGATCGGCGGCATGCGCCGGGATGCGGGTTGATGGCACCGACGTCCTGACAGGTTGCCGTCGGCGGCGAGAACGCCTAGTCAGCCGCGTGTTTGGTGGTGTCCGGGCTCAACCGGCACCGCCGTCGTGATGACCACAGACCAGGAACTCCTCCCATGGCAACCGAGCGTACCCTTTCCATCATCAAACCCGATGCCACGCGGCGGAATCTGACCGGCAAGGTCAACGCCTGCCTGGAAGAGGCCGGCCTGCGCATCATCGCCCAGAAGCGCCTGCAACTGACCCAGGCCCAGGCGGAGGCGTTCTACGCGGTTCACGCGGCACGCCCGTTCTACCGCGACCTGGTGAATTTCATGATCTCCGGTCCGGTCGTCGCGCAGGTCCTGGAGGCGGACAACGCCGTCAGCCGTCACCGCGACGTGATGGGCGCCACCGATCCGGCGAAGGCCGCCCCCGGCACCATTCGCGCGCTGTTCGCCGAAAGCATCGAGGCCAATTCGGCGCACGGATCCGACAGTGTCGAGAACGCCGTGGTTGAGATCGCGTTCTTCTTCGCCGGTATCGAAATCACCGGCTGATGAGCTTTGTGGCGCCTCTGCTGGCTTTGCTGGGGCGCCTGGCGATGGCCGCGGTCATGCTCCAGGCCGGCGTGACCAAGGCACTGGCACCTGCCGCGACAATGGCAAGTTTCACCAAACAGGGTCTGGCCGCGGTGCCCGCCGCCTATGTCATCACCCTGACGGTGGAATTGGCCGTGGCAGCTTCCCTGCTCGTCGGGTGGAGGGCCCGCGGGTCGGCCTTCATCCTTGCCTGTTGGTGCGTGGCGACGGCTTTCGTCGTGCACTACGTGCCAGCGGACCGGGGCCAGATGCTGCATTTCATGAAGAACATCTGCATGGCGGGCGGCTTTCTGCAGATCGCCGCCTACGGGGCCGGCCGTTTCGGCCTCGATCGGCGCTAGGCCCGACCATGGCCAAACGGATCCTCTTCGCCTGTGAGTTGGGCAATGGCGTCCGCCAGGCCGAACAGATCGTGCCGGTGGCGGCCGGCCTGATCGCGGCGGGCCATGAGGTCCGCGTCGCCGTGCCGCCCGATGTTGCGGCGGTGCCTATCCTGCGGGCGGCGGGGCTGACCGTGCTGGACGCGCCCGCCTGGCGGGCGGAACCACCGCCGGGATTCCTGGCCTCGACCTATGCCGATGTGCTGCTGGTGACCGGCTACGCCACGCAAGATGCCTTATGGGGATTGCTGCGTGGCTGGGCCGGCGTGCTGTCCACGGCGGCGCCGGACCTGGTGTTCGCCGCGCTTGCCCCCACGGCGATGCTGGCCAGCCGGATCGCCGGCCTGCCGGTGGCAACGATCGGCGACGGTTACGCCCTGCCGCCGCCAGCCGAGCCGTTGCCGTCCATGCGGCCCTGGGCCGAAGTGCCGGCCGAATATTTCCTCAGCGCGGAGGGGCGGGTACTCCCCGTGATCAATGCCTGCTTGCGGGCGGATGGCGCGGAGCCGCTGCTGTCGCTGGCCGACCTGTTCGCGACCGAGGCCAGCTACCTGTGCTCCTTCCCCGAACTGGACCACTACGAAGGCCGGGGCGAAGCGGACTATTGCGGCCAGGTCTTCGGTGCCTCGACGGGCATCGGATTTGCGTGGCCCCCCGGGACGGCTGAACGGGTGTTCGTCGCGATGGATGGCCGTCATCGACCCTTCCGGGCATTGCTGAACGCGCTGGCCGCCCTGGGCCTGCCGACCGTCGTCCAGGCGACGGGGATTTCCGTCGAACAGGCGGCGGCGCTCGAACGCCCCGGCCTGCTTGTGCATGCCGCAACCCTGGACCGGTCCGCGGCCCTGGCCGACTGCGACATCGTGGCCTGTCAGGATATCGGCATGGTGGGACCCGCTCTGCTGGCGTCCCGCCCGGTGCTCCTGCTGCCGGACCCGGTCGAGCAGATGATGGTGCTGCACCGTCTGGCGCGTCAGGGCCTGGGCCACGGCATTCCCCCGAACGCGGATGCGGATGTGGTCGGGGCGGCGGTGCGCCGCCTGCTCGATGACACCGCCACCAGGCGCCGGGTGGCCAATTTCGCCCGATCCTACCATGGATACAGTCCCGCGCTGGCCACGGACGCGATTATCGAGGACTGCCTGGAGTTGCCCGCGCTGGCTTCCCAGTAGCGGGCATCACGCGTCACCAAACCTCGGCGTGACGTCCGTCATTCACCCTCGACCAGCGCCCGGAGCCGATCCGCCCGCAGGATCACGACATAGCCGCCGTCCAGATCGACGACCTGGGCATCCCGCCATATCCGCAACTGCTTGTTCACGCTCTCCCGCGTGGACGCCACGAGGTTGCTGAGATCGCGTTGCGACAACTTGAAGTCGATGCGAGTGCCGGCGGGCGTGGTCCGTCCGTAATCGTTGGCCAGTTGCAGCAGGACCCGCGCCAGGCGGGCGGGCAGATCGAACAGAGCGATCTCCTCCAGGGCCACGCTGGTCCGCCGCAAGCGGTCGCACAGCACCGCCAGCAACCGCAGGGTCAGGTCCTGGTTCGCCGTCAGGAAGGGCTGGAAGTGACGGCGTTCGAGGACAAGAAGATTGGTCTCCTCGGTGGCCGAGGCATCCGCGCTGCGGGGCTTGCCGTCCAGCAGCGCGATCTCGCCGAACACCTCACCCGGATTGATGACGTTCAGCGTGACCTCCTTGCCATCGGCCGATACCGACCCGATTCGGACCCGCCCGCTCAACACCGCCATCATCGAGGTTCCGTCGTCACCCTTCTGGAAGATGGTCTGCCCGCGCCGGATGCGGCGCTCGGAGGCAAGTTCGAGAATCTGGTCCAATTCCGATGAGGTCATTGCCTGGAACAATGGCGCCGTCAGCAGGGCGGATCGTCTGGCATCGCGGTCAAGCTTGGCCACGTGGGCACCTCTCACGGTTGCATGCTCTGACAGCACTATGCGCCTAACACCGGCCGCGCCATAGTCCGGGCCAGGAGTTGGGGCTAAAACCAGGGTCCAAAAGGGAAGGAAATGCCTGTATGCAACTGACCACACGCATGCCGCCGCCGCATGGGACTCCGTGGCCGGAGGCATCGGCCGACGTGGCGGGCATGAACTGGATGTGGCTGGAAGAAGCCGCACGATTTGCATCCGAAAACGAGGTGCAATGGCCGCTCGATCTGCGCCGCCACCTGGAAGGCGGCTTCTTCGAACCACCGCCGTTCAACGAAATTCTCGGCCCTATCCGCCCGCGCGGAGAGCCGAATGGCATGGTGTTGCGCGCGGGTCACAAGATCGTGACCTGGGGCGATACGGAGCAGGTCGATTTTACGTTCTCGGCCGCCAAGAGCTATCTCAGCCTGCTGGCGGGCATCGCGGTCATGGACCGGCTGATCGCCGACCTGGATGAACCGGTCGGCAAGACCGTGCACGATGGCGGCTTCGAGACCCCGCAAAATCGCACCATTACCTGGCGGCATCTGCTGCAAAACACCTCCGAGTGGGAAGGCGACCTGTTCGGCAAGTCCGACGTGATCGACCGCAACCGCAATCTGGCGGTCGAGGGCAAGGGGAAAAAGGGCGACCCTCGGCCGTTACAGGCCCCAGGCACCTATTGGGAATACAACGATGTGCGGGTCAACCGACTGAGCCTGGCGCTGCTGCGCCGCTTTCACCGCCCCCTGCCAGAGGTCTTCGCCGAACGCATCATGCGCCCGATCGGAGCGTCCGACGCCTGGTCATGGCACGGTTACCGGACCTCCACGGTCGATGTGGACGGGCGCATGATCGAAAGCGTCTCGGGTGGCACGCATTGGGGCGGCGGTATGCTGATCCATGCCGAGGACCAGGCCCGCATCGGCCTCCTCATGCTCGGCCGCGGGGAATGGCAGGGAAAGCGCATCCTGCCCGAAACCTGGATCGTCGAATCGCTGCGACCCTGTCCGTTGAACCGCAATTATGGGCTGCTGTGGTGGTTGAACACCGGCCACGGGCGGTACAAGAGCGCCCCGGAAAGCAGCGTCTTCGCGTCTGGCGCCGGTGGCAACGTCACCTGGATCGCCCCGGAACAGAACCTGGTGGCGGTGATGCGCTGGATCGATCCAGGCTCCGTCGATACGTTCACACGACTGATCATGCAGGCAATGGCATGACCGAACCGGAACGGCAGGCGGTCGGTGACGCCCCGCCAGGAGCGACGCTGGACCGGACGCACCACCATTGATAAAGCTTGGGCTCAGCTTCCGATCCAGGCGAACCAATGAAGACCTACGAGACGATCACGATCACCCACCCGCGCGAGCACACGGCCCTGGTGACGCTGAACCGGCCGGAGTCGCTGAACGCGATGAACACCCAGATGGGTATCGATCTGCTGGATGCGTTCGACGGGTTCTGTGCCGATCCCCGCGCCCAGCGCTGCATCGTGCTGACCGGCGCCGGACGCGCCTTCTGCGCCGGGGGAGACCTGAAGCAGCGCAAGGGCATGACCGATGAACAATGGCAGGACCAGCATCTGATCTTTGAACGCGCCATCCGCGCCATCGTCGGCTGCCCGGTCCCCGTGATCGCGGCCGTCAACGGCCACGCCTTCGCGGGTGGGATGGAAATGGCGCTGTGCTGCGACTTCATCTATGCCGTCGACACTGCCCGTTTTGCTTTGACGGAAGTCACCCTGGGCATCATGCCCGGCGCCGGCGGGACGCAGAACCTGCCCCGCGCGGTGGGCACGCGTCGGGCCAAGGAGATCCTGCTGACCGGCAAGCCGTTCTCGGCCCAGGACGCCCATGACTGGGGCATGGTCAACAAGCTTTGCACCGTCGACTCCCTGATGGATGACGTGCTGGAAACAGCGGCGACGATTGCCGGCAACGCGCCGATCTCGACGCGGCAGATCAAGCAATCCGTCAACATGGGCATCGGGATGGACCTTCACAGCGCCATGATGTTCGAGATCGAGGCCTATAATCGCATGGTCCCCACCGACGACCGCCGGGAAGGTATCCTGGCGTTCAACGAGAAGCGGAAACCTGTCTACAAAGGGCGCTGAACCCAAAGGAAACGTGCCATGAACGCCATCACCGATATCCATGCCAAAGGCCTGACCCGCACCCTGGCCGAACGCGCCCGCACCCTGACCCTGGCTGATATCCCGGAGGATGTCCGGGCCTGGGCGCGTCAGTGCGTGCTGGATTATGTCGCCTGCACCCTGGCCGGCGCGTCCGATGAACTGGTCGGGATTCTGCTGGCGGAAATGCAGGAACAGGGTGGCAAGGAAGCGGCGACCGTCATGGGGCATGCCGGCAAGCTGCCCGCCGCCGCCGCCGCGATCGTGAACGGGGCCGCGTCCCACGCGCTGGACTTCGACGATGTGAACCTGGCGATGCCGGGCCATCCGTCCGTTGCCATCCTGGCGGCGCTGCTGGCCCTGGCCGAGGAGCGCGGATCGTCCGGCGCCGATGTCCTGACCGCCTTCGTCGCGGGCTATGAGTTGCAGTGCCGGATCGGCCGGGTGATCGCGCCCGGGCATTACGATGTGCTGGGTTTCCATGCCACGGCGACAATCGGCAGCTTCGGCTCCGCCGCCGCCTGTGCCCATCTGATGGGCCTGGACGCGGAGCAATTCGCCACCGCTCTGGGCATCGCCGGCACCCAGGCCGCCGGTCTGAAATCGATGTTCGGCACCATGTGCAAGCCGTTGCACGCCGGCAAGGCGTCCTATCACGGCTATTTGGCCGCCAAGCTCGCGGCGCGCGGCTTCACTAGCCGGACCGATGTCGTGGAGTGCATCCAGGGTTTCGCGAAGACCCACAGCCCGGATTTCAACCCGGACCGGGCGATGGAGACGCCTCCGGGCGGCTGGTATATCCGCGGCAATCTCTTCAAATACCATGCCGCCTGCTACATGGTGCACTCATCCATCGAGGCGGCACGGACCTTGCGCGAACAGCACGGGATCACGCCGGACCGGGTCGAGACCATCCGGGTGCGCCTTGAGGAATCCTGCGACCGGATCTGCAACATCCCGGCGCCGAAGACCGGGTTGGAAGCCAAATTCTCCCTCCGGTTGGCCACCGCGATGGGGCTGGCCGGCGTCGATACCAGCCGGCTGTCGACCTATTCGGAAGAAGTGGCCGCCGATGCCACCCTGGTTGGCATTCGCGACAAGGTGGAACTGGATTTCCAGACCGGCATCCCCAACACCTTCGCCGAGATCGACCTGCTGCTGACGGACGGCACCAGACTGACGGCTCGTCACGATTCGGGTATTCCGGCGACGGATACGGCGGATCAGGGGCGGCGTCTGGAAGCGAAGTTCGTGGCCCTGGTCGAACCGATCCTGGGGGGGGCAAAGACCCAGACCTTGATCAAGCAGATCGGGGGATTGGAGCGGTTGGCCGATGTGCGGGGCCTGATGGCCATGTGCGCCGGGTAGGCCCACCGGGGCAGCACCCGCGGTCTCTTGCGGGGTCGGTCCCTATATTCGGCCGACAGGGTGTTATCTGGCGGGGGTGCGGCGTCGGTCGGATTGGAGACCGCATTCGCCGCCGGCATGGCCGAAAGCTCGCTTCGTCGTGCCCTTCGTGTCGTCGTGGTGAAGGTTCGGGGAGGTATTCCAGCCCCTTTGCCTGTCCAGAAGGCCCCATTGGTTGGGGCCGCCTCGACCCACGGCACTATGGTTGTCCGCCACGGGGTTAGCCGGCAACGGTGACTGGACTCGGGACGGGCGCGCGGGCGCCGAGGATCACGATCATGGCCATCAGCTCGAACCCCGCCGCGATCCCCAGCACGGGTGGGTAGCTTCCAAACCAATCGCGCAGCACGCCGTACAGGCCAGGTCCGAACGCTGAACTGAACTGAATGACGGTGGCGGCGACACTGTAGATGCCGCCGAACGACGCCGCCCCGAACTCCCGCCGCACCACGATGGGGGACAGGGTGGTGATCTGCCCAAGGCAGAACCCGTAGCCCAGGCTGGCCAGGATCAGCGCCGTGGGCCCGGGGACCCAGCCCAGCGTCGCCAGCAGAAGGGCCTGCAATCCGAATATCCCGGCGGTGTAGCGGCGGACATCGACGCGGTCGGCAAACCGGGCCAGCACCAGGCGGCCGAACAGGCCACAGAGGCCGGTGGCGCTGACGAGCCAGGCGGCGCCGGCGGATCCCAGCAGCGGTTCGGCGAGCTTCAGGTGATGGGTCAGGAAGCCGATCTGAACCACCAGCCCCAGCGCGAACGCCACTGCCACGGTCCATAGCGATGCGGTGCGCATGGCGGTGGCGCGGGTCCAGGCTGGCGCGGGCACCGCCCGGTTGGAGGGGATGTCGCGACTGGCGCGGTCTGTGGCTCCCTCGGGGGCTCCGTCGGGCAAAAGGCCGAGCTGAGACGGGTGGCGGACGCGGAGGACGATGGCGGCGAGGGGGATCATCACGGCAACGATGAGCGCGGCGCCGACCAAGGTGGCGTCGGCGAAGCCGAAGGTCTCGATCAGATAGACCAGGGCGGGGACGCCCAACATGGCGCCAAAGCTGGCCCCCATCAGGGCGATGGCGACTCCGCGGCCCTGATGACGCTCAAACCACGGCGCGATGGTGGCGCTGAGGCCGGTCAGCGACAGCACCGCGTAGCCGAGGCCCATCAACATGAAGGGCGGAGCCAGGTGCCAGGGTTGCGACACCATCCCCAGACCGGCCACGCCCGCGGACAGGGCGAGGGCGCCGGCGATGAAGATGGCACGCGAGCCGAACCGGTCGATGGTGGCGCCGACCGTCGTCAGCGACACGGCATTGGTCAGATAGAATAGGGTGATCCCGGCGGAGACGACGGAGATCGACCATCCCTGGGCCTGGGTGATCGCGTGCAGGTAGACGCTGGCGCCGAAGACACCGAAGCCCCAGGCGAAGACCGCGGCCATGAAGCAGACGCCGACGACGCGCCAACCGTAATAGAGGGACTGTCGATGCATCGGATGGGCGCTTCCCGCTGAGGTCCGGCCGGTTCGGCCTGCTTGCTTGTGGCGTGCCCGGTCCGCGCGAACAACGTCTCACGCTTCGGCGCTGTCCGTAGGGAAGCGGATTGACGGCGCGGGGG
Organism: Asaia bogorensis; assembly: GCA_945871455.1. GTDB lineage: Bacteria > Pseudomonadota > Alphaproteobacteria > Acetobacterales > Acetobacteraceae > Rhodopila. The sequence goes on along the minus strand of CAMBXJ010000059.1, from coordinate 3,853 downwards.
AGTAGCTCGGCGCATTTCCGTGCAATAGGGGGAGAGCGCGATCCTCCCGTGCATTGCCACCGACCGGGAGACAGAGGGTTGGCTGGGTGGCGTCACTCCATTAGGCGACGCGCGGTCAGGGGGCTTCCGGCTTGGTTTGGGGCAAACCAAGATCGGTGCATGGCAACCGGCGTGCCGAGTGCCGTGTTCGAAGCTGTCATGGAAAATTCTCGGCCAGGCGGCCTTTCCCACATCAGCCCGTGGCGCACGGGGGCATCGCGCCGAGCCAGCCTTTTTCGGCCATCCACGCCGCCCGTGCCGGCGGGAACGGCGCCGCTACCCCCCCTCGATCTTCGGGATGAAGAAAATCTCCGCCCCTTCCTTCACCGGCTGGGTGAAGTCGATCTCGTATAACTCCCCGTCGATCGCGACCGTTGTCTCTTCTTCCAACGTGTGCGCCAGGCCGGGAAACATCCTGTCCATCTCGCGGATGACGTGGCGCAGGTTGCGTGCCTCGATCTCGAACTCTCTCACGCCGCCGGTATAGCGGCGTGAGAAGCCCGCCGTGAACACAACCCGCACCGGTTCACCCATGGTTCAGGCTGACAGAGCGGCCAGAACGCGCGGCGGAGACATCGGCAGTTCGGTCAGCCGCTTGCCGGTCGCGGCGGCGATCGCATTCGCGATGGCAGCCATCGGCGCGCAGATATTCACCTCGCCCACGCCCTTTGCCCCGTAGGGATGGGCCGGGTTCGGCACTTCGACCAGCACCGCGTCGATCATCGGCAGGTCGGAGGCAACCGGGCAGCGATAGTCCAGGAACCCGGCGTTATCGAGCTGACCTTTGGAATTGTAGATGTATTCCTCGTTCAGCGCCCAGCCGATGCCCTGCACGACACCGCCCTGGATCTGGCCTTCCACGTAAGACGGGTGGATGGCACGACCCACGTCCTGGGCCGCGACGAAGCGCAGGATGGTGACCTTGCCGGTCTCCGGGTCCACTTCCACGTCGCAGAACTGGGTGGTGAAGCCAGGAGCCTGGCCGCCGGCGTTCACACCGGCCGAGGCCGTGATCGGTCCGCCGGTCGCCGCCGCCTTCGCCGCGATTTCCCGCAGCGACAACGGCTTGAAATCACCGACATTCAATCCGGCCGGCTTCGCATAGCCGTCTTCCCAGATCACGCCTTCCGGATCGACGTCCCAGATCACCGCCGCGCGACGGCACAGGTCCTTGATCACGATCTTGGTGGCGTTCACCACGGCCATACCCGTGGCAAAGGTCACGCGTGACCCGCCGGTGACATGGGTGTAGCCGATATTGCCGGTGTCGGCGACGATCGCGCGGACATTGTTGTAGTCAACACCGAGCGTTTCCGCCGCCATGATCGCCATGGACGCGCGGGAACCGCCGATGTCCGGGCTGCCGGTCGCGACCAGCACCGTCCCGTCGGCATTGACCTGCATGGTCGCGCTCGACTCACCCGCGCCGTTGAACCAGTAGCCTGAGGCAACGCCGCGGCCCTGGTTCGGGCCCAGCTTCACCTGGTAGGCGGGGTGGTCCATCAGCGCCTTGACGGTTTCGGCATAGCCCGCATGAGCGTGCTTCGGCCCGAAGATCGTCGGCGTGCCGATATGGCAAGCGTTCTTGGCGCGGATTTCCAGCGGGTCCATCCCGATCGCGGCGGCGCACATGTCGATGACGCTTTCCACCGCGAAGGCGGAAATCGGCGAGCCAGGCGCCCGATACGCCGCCGCCTTCGGCCGGTTGGACACCACGTCGTAGCCGACCGCCCGCTGGTTCTGGATGTCATACGGGGCATAGGCGCAGAGGCAGCCATTCATGACCGGGGAGCCCGGGAAGGCGCCGGCCTGGAACTTGAAGATGCCGTCGGCGGCCACGATCGTGCCGTCCTTCTTGACGCCGATCTTCACCCACATCGACGACCCGGAGGTCGGGCCGGAGCCGCGGAACGTGTCTTCCCGCGTCATCTGCAACCGGACCGGCAGACCGGACTTCTTCGAGAGGATCGAGGCCACCGGTTCCAGATAGGCGACTGTCTTGCCGCCGAAGCCGCCGCCGATTTCCGCCGGGGTGACCCGCAGATCGGCGATGCGGGCGCCGATGATCTGGGCGGTCAGGGCGCGCATCGCGAAATGGCCCTGGCTGGACGACCAGATCTCGCACTGGCCATCGGCCTCATACTTCGCGACGCAGGCATGCGGCTCGATATAGGCTTGGTGGACGGCGGCGGTCTTGAATTCCTTCTCGATCACCACGTCGGCTTCCTTGAAGCCGGCCTCCACGTCGCCGACCGAGAATTCCAACCGCTTGGAAATGTTGGATGCTTTGGTCGGAGTCGGCTCGATCCCGCGCGGGATCATGTCCTCGAACAGCAGCGGGGCGTCCGGGGCCATCGCTTCGTCCACGTCGATGACGTGGGGCAGGACCTCATAGTCCACCTTGATCAGGGCCGCGGCCTCTTCGGCGATGCTGGCGCTGGTCGCGGCGACGGCGGCAACGGCATGGCCTTCGTAGAGTACCTTCTCACGCGCCATGATATTGCGGGTGATATGCCAGAAATTCTGGGCCACACGCTCCGGCCCGATATAGTCGAATTTCTGCTGCGGCAGGTCGGCCGAGGTCATGACCGCCTTCACGCCCGGCAGCTTTTCGGCCGCCGATGTGTCGATCGACTTGATGCGGGCATGGGCGTGCGGGGACCGCAGCACTTTGCCATACAGCATGCCGGGAAGCTTGAGATCGGCGCCGTATTGCGCCCGACCGGTCACTTTCGGCACGCCATCGGGGCGGATTGGCCTTGTTCCGACCCATTTGAACCGCTTGACCGAGTCGCTCACGATGGTTGAGTCGTTCACTGCACCCTCGCCTTATGTATCTGGAAACCTACAGGGCGCTAGAATCGCCCAGCGGGCCGGCAAACGCAAGTGCCCGGATTCCGGCCCCCGATTGCCGAGCCGGAATCCGGGGGCGTAAGCTGCTGGCAAGGAGGAACCCTGCCATGACCGCTTTGACCAGGCATCTCGGCCAGTTTGTGGCCGATCTCTCGCCCAATCGCCTGCCCGAGGAAGCTGCCCGGGTCGCCCGCATGGGCTTCATCGACTGCATCGGAACCATGATCGCCGGCCGCAAGGAAGATTGCGTGCGGATCATGACCGACGTCCTCGCCCCTGGCGACGGGCCCGCGACCCTGACCTTCGGATCCCGCAAGATCCCGGCACCGGAAGCCGCCTGGATCAACGGCACGGCGGCTCATGCCCTGGATTATGACGATGTCGGCCTGCGGGGCCACCCGTCCACGGTCCTGGTCCCCGCCATTCTGGCCGAGGCCGAGACGCTGGGATCGTCCGGCGCGGACATGATCACGGCCTATGTCGCGGGGTATGAGGTGTGGGCCGAGCTGTTTCGGCGGGATAGCGGGCTGTTGCATCAGAAGGGGTGGCATCCGACTGGCCTGTATGGCGCCGTCGGTGCCGCCGCGGCCTGTGCCAAGCTGCGCAAGCTGGACGGCGAGAAGACCGCGATCGCCATTGCCCTCGGCGGGTCGCAGTCGTCCGGTCTGATGTCCAATTTCGGCACCATGACCAAGCCCTTCCATGCCGGGAAGGCGGCGCATGCCGGGATTATGTCCGCCCGCCTGGCCGAGGCCGGGTTTACCGCGAATACCGATGCCCTGGAGCATCCGCAGGGCTTCCTGCACGCGATTTCCCCCAAGGGGGACGAGGACCGGACCAGTGAGCCGCTTGCCGGGACCGAGTGGGCGATCCTGAGCCAAGGGCTGGGGATCAAGAAATATCCGACCTGCTATTGCACCCACCGGGCGATCGACTGCGTGCTGGACATGGTCGCGGAAAC
>CAMBXJ010000058.1 GCA_945871455.1 Asaia bogorensis | reverse complement strand
GCTTGCGGGGATGTGCCGTGATGACGCCGCATGCCGGAGAGTTCGCCCGCGCCTTCGGTGCCCCCGGCCCCGACCGCGTGACCGCCGCCCGAGCCGCCGCCGCCGCAACCGGGGGCGTCGTCCTGCTGAAAGGGGCAGACACCATCATCGCCGCCCCGGACGGACGCGTGGCGATCAACGCATCCGCGCCTCCCTGGTTGGCCACCGCGGGCGCAGGGGACGTGCTGGCCGGCATCATCGCGGGCCTGCTCGCCCAAGGGATGCCGGCCTGGGAAGCCGCATCCGCCGGCGCCTGGATCCACGGGCGTGCCGCGGTGCATGCCGGACCCTGGCTGGTGGTGGAAGACCTGCTCCCCGCCCTGCCCGCCGCGCTGGATGACGCCACTCAATCCGTTGTAACCTGATGTTATCCTCGCAGGAGTTCCCATGAGCGATCTGCTATCGACCGGCTTGCTGGACCGGGCCTTCCGCCGCATCACCGAAGTCTGGCGCGACATGGCCTCCAGCGTCTCGGGCGAGGCCGACGAATCGCTGGAAGCCCGCATGCGCGCCTGCCTGCAAGGCCGCGGCGGCGAGGTCAGCGCCCGCAACCGCGCCGCGTCCCTGGCACAGACCTACCAGTCCCTGAACGAGAGCGGCCGGCGAGACTTCCTGATCGCGCTTGCCGGGTTCGACGCCGATCCCGCGTCCGTCGCCACTGCTTATGAGGCCATGCGCGACACCGACGATCCCGCCACCGCCATGGCCGGGCTGCGGCGCGCCCTGGAACCGCCGCGGCTGAAACTGCTGACGCAGTTCACGTCGATCCCCAACGGACAGAAATTCCTGGTCGATCTGCGCGGCGTCCTTTTGCGCGTCCGCGGCGACGACAAGCGTCTGGCCGCCCTGGACGCCGATCTGCGCGGCCTGCTGGGCGCCTGGTTCGATATCGGCTTCCTGGAACTGCATCGGATCGACTGGAACAGCTCGGCCTCGCTGCTGGAAAAACTGGTGGATTATGAGGCGGTGCACGCCATTCAATCCTGGAGCGACATGAAGAACCGGCTGGACTCCGACCGGAGGTGCTATGCCTTCTTCCATCCCCGCATGCCCGGGGAACCGTTGATCTTCGTCGAGGTCGCCCTGGTAACGGGCCTGTCCGGCAGCGTGCAGCATCTGCTGGATGAGGACGCGCCGGTGCTGGACCCCGATGCGGCGGACACGGCGATTTTCTATTCGATCAGCAACTGCCAGGCGGGGCTGGCGGGGATCAGCTTCGGCAATTTCCTGATCAAGCGCGTGGTCGCGGAATTGTCGGCCGAATTCCCGAAGCTGCGCAGTTTCGCCACGCTGTCGCCGATCCCGGGATTCCGGCGCTGGCTGGATACGGTGCTGAAATCCGACGAGATCGGCCTGCTGACCGATGAGGAAGCCGCCAGCCTGCGATCGGCGATGCCGGCCGAAAGCGGCACCGCGTCGCTGGCCGCCCTGGTGGCCCATCCGGGTTGGTGGAAGGAGCCGGGGCTGCGCAAGACCGCCGAACCCGTGCTGGTCCGATTATGCGCCCGCTATCTGCTGACCGAGGCAAACGGTCGGCGCGCTCGTGACCCGGTGGCGCATTTCCATCTGTCCAACGGCGCGCGGATCGAGCGGATCAACCTGGAAGGCGACAGCTCCGACAAGGGCGCGCGGGAGAGCGCCACCCTGATGGTGAACTACCTGTACGACCCGGCGCGGATCGAGGACTACCACGAGGATTATGCCGGCGAGGGCAAACGCAATGCCTCCACCGCCGTGCGGAAACTGGTCCGGGCGTAGGGGACGCGGCGGCAGTGGTGGCCGCCTTCGGTCCTGTCGTCCGGGGTCGGCGCTGGGTGGCAGCCGCGTCCCTGGGCCGGACACCACGGCCCAGGCCCGCAATGCGACAGGTCAAGGGCTGATTGCCCCGGTTCCGGTTCGCGGCCATGATTGAGGATGCGCAACCGTGTCGGCACGAAAATTGTACGCCGGTGTTCGGGCGGTTGCCTCCGGACCGGGATCCGAAGGTCCGCATGCGACGCAATGCCTTGCAGCGTGAAAGGGGAAGTGAACGATGAAAGTCGGCGTGGTTTATCCGCAGATCGAACTCGGCGGTGATACGGGCGCGGTCAAGGCGTTTGCCCAGGCGGCGGAAGACATGGGTTACGACCATATCGTGATCTACGATCATGTCCTCGGGGCCGTTCATGCCGATAGAGAACCGAAATTGACCGGCCCCTACAAGGAAACCGATCCCTTCCACGAGCCGTTGGTCACCTACGCCTACCTCGCGGGCGTCACCAAGACCTTGGGATTGGCCACCGGCGTGATCATCCTGCCGCAGCGACAGACCGTCCTGTTCGCCAAGCAGGCCGCGGATGTCGACCTGTTCTCGGACGGTCGGCTTCGCCTGGGTGTCGGAGTTGGCTGGAACTGGGTCGAATATGACGGCCTTGAAATGTCCCACCATTTTCGCCGTCGCGGCAAACGCCAGGAACAGCAGATCGCCCTGATGCGCAAGCTGTGGGAACAGCCCGTGGTCGACCATGAAGACCGGGACCACCGGATCGACCGAGCCGGGATACTGCCGCGCCCAAAACGAAGCATCCCGATCTGGTTTGGCGGTTTCAGCGAGGCCGCATACGACCGGGCGGCCAGGATCGGGGACGGGTTCATGTTTTCGGGCCGGACTCAGACCGAAGCCGTCCAGATCAAGGCCAGGATGACGACCAGACTGCGCGAATTAGGCAGGGATGCCGATGCATTCGGCTTCGAGTCCATCCAGCAATACACCCGCGGGGACAATCAATGGCCTGGCGACATCGCGGCGTGGCATGCGGCCGGGGGAAGCCACATATCCGTCGTGACGATGGGTGCCAACCTTACCACGGTGGACGGCCATATCGACGCCATCCGGCGTTGGCGCGACGTCTACAACACGGTCTGAAACAATCCCATGGCCCGTTCTCGGCGACGTCTTCGCCGAGAACGGCAACGTCGGTCCGCGCCGTGAACGGCAGCCCTGTCCGTGCCGTGAACGGTAACGTCGGTCCGTGCCGTGAACAGCAACACCTATCCGTGCAGGAACCGACGCAGCGCCTCCCGCGTGTCGTGTTCGGCCTGCCGCGTTACGCGTGCAGTCGTCGCCCGATAGAATCCATGATACGCCCGCGGATACAGATGAAATTCGACCGCCACCCCCGCTCGGCTTAATCGATCAGCGTAGGCAATATTTTCCTCCAGGAACAAATCAAGGCCACCGACCGAAATGAAGGTTGGCGGCAGACCCGATACGTCCGCCGAGCGTGCCGCCGCCGCATAAGGCGAGACGTCAGCCGCACCCGGCTCCTCTCCAAGCAGCGAACGCCAGCCGAAATGATTGTTGGCCTGCGTCCAGACGAATTCGCCAACGCAGGGATGCAGGTCCGTCGCCACCGCCGAACGGTCGTCGATCATCGGATAAATCAGATGCTGAAAGGCGAATTTCGGTCCCGGCCGGTCGCGGGCGTAAAGGGCGGCCCCCGCCGCGAAGCCGCCGCCGCCGCTTTCGCCCTTGATCCCGATGCGGGCAGGATCAAGTCCGAGTTGACCGGCATTCGCGTGCAGCCAGACAAACACCGAATGGATGTCCTCCAACGGACCCGGGTGCGGCGCTTCCGGCGCAAGCCGATAATCCACGGAATAGATGGCGCATTGCAGCTCCGACGCAAAGATCCGGTTCTCCACGTCCTTCATTTCCGGCGAACCCATCACGAATCCCCCGCCATGGATGTGCACGATGACGGGAAGCGGGCCGTCGGACTTGATCGGGCGATAGGTCAGAACCCGGATTGGCTTCGCACCGAACGCGCTCTCGACATGAATTTCCCCCGTCGCGATGTCGGGCAGGTCCGGTTTCGGCACGGAACTCAGCAGCGCGAGCGCCTCGGCGCGCCGCTGGGGCAAGGTCTCCGCGGTCAGCGGCACCTGTGGCCATTGTGCGAGGGCTTCACGCAATTCGGGATCGACAAGTTCGATTGTGTTCATGATTGGCGGCCAGGTCCGTTTGGGTCGAGCCAGACGGTACGGCAGCGGCGGCCGGCCGACAAGTCAGCCAGGACCGCCGCCACCATCCCTCATGCGCCCACTCGGATAGCGGTTCGGCGGCGTCGCCTGTTGCCGGCGCACGAACTTGTCGACCCCCATCGTGTCGCCCCCCATCGTGTCGGCCCCCACCGAGTAGGCTCATCGGGGCGGCGGATTATTGCCGCCCGGTGCGCGTCATGGCCGCCCTGTCAGCGAATCGCTCTGTGTGAAAAGCCACGCCGGCCTGGCGGTTTGCCGGGACAATCGGGCCTTTGCCGGACACTTTGCCGGACCTGGGCCATGGCAAACGGGGCGCAATCCGGACAGAAGTGGGCGACGCACCAAGTTTCTTGCCGTTAGAGTCGCTTTAACGGCCGCTTGAAGGTTGATCGAATCGGAACAGAGTGGGCAGATTGCTGGCCCTGAAGCGCCCCAAGGAAAATGCCATGCCCCCAGCGAAACGAGCCGCCCCAGCGCCCAAGAAGTCCGCGGAACCGGCAAAGAAAGCCGCCTCGGCGAAAAAGGCCGCGGCACCCGTAAAGAAGGCCGCCGCCAAGAAGGCGGCGCCGCAGGTGACCGTCACGCTCAAGCAGATCGCGGCCCAGTTGGCCGAACGGCATGACATTCCGAAGCGCCAGGCCGAAGGCCTGCTGGGCGAGATGGTGGCCCTGACCACCGAGCACCTGCAAAAGGGCGACAAGATCCGTCTGACGGGTCTGGGAATCCTGCAAGTGCGCGATCTTCCGGCGCGGATGGGTCGCAACCCGGCCACCGGCGCGGCGATCGAGATCAAGGCCAGCAAGAAGATCGCCTTTCGCGCCGCCAAGGAACTGAAAGAAAGCGTTTAGAGCGGCCCGTCACCGTATCCGCGGCCAAGGCGCGCTTCCCCTCCAGGGACGGGGAGCGCGCCGCGACGCCGTGCAATGGCCGGAAGGTTTTACCGCGGTCTTGTTCGCTCCATGCGACCAGGGCTGCCGAGAGTGCGCGTGACACGTCGCCTTTTCTGGTCCCCTGACCCGCACCGTCCCGCCTCCGGGATTGTCCTTCACCCCCGCCCCGACCCGCTCGGCTTTCCATTCACCGTAACGAACCCGTTCCGCCAGGCGATGCCCGTCACAACGTGCCGCTTCGCCTCGTCCGCCTGTTTTTCCGGTATGACCGGAAGCGGCTCGGCTTCAGACGATTCCCCTCGCCCGCAAATCGGCAATCGCCGCCGCGCTGTATCCGAGTTCACCCAGGATCGCGTCGGTATGCTGACCCAGATCGGGAGTCGGCCCCAGCGCCTCGGGTTGCGGATTGTCGGACAGGTTGATCGGCTGGCCGACAACGTGGATGTCCCCCAGGACCGGATGATGGATCGGTTTGGCGATGCCCAGATGCTGGGTCTGCGGTTCGGCGAACACGCCCGCGATGTCGTTGATCGGGCCGCACGGAACCCCGGCCATATTGATCGTCTCCAGCCAATAGGCGCTGGGTTTGGTGCGGGTGATGGCACCAATCCGCTCGTTCAGGTCCTTGCGGTTCTTCGACCGCAGGCCGCCCGTCTTCCAATCGGGGTTTGACAAGGCGTCCTCCCAGCCGATCGCCCTGACGAAGCGTTCCCACAGCCCCTGGCCGGAGGCGGCGATGTTGATGTGTCCGTCCGCGGTCGGGAACACGCCGGTCGGGATGCCGGTGGGATGGTCGTTGCCGGCCTGACCGGGAACCTCCCGCGCGATCAGCCAGCGGGATGCCTGGAAGTCGAGCATGAAAATCTGCGCCTCCAGCAGGGATGTGTGCACCCATTGCCCCTTGCCGGTCTGCGCGCGTTGCATCAGCGCCAGGAGAATGGCCTGGGACAGGAAAATGCCCGCGGTCAGGTCGGCGATCGGGATGCCGACCCGCACCGGTCCCTGGCCGGGCAGGCCGGTGATCGACATCAGCCCGCCCATGCCCTGAGCGATCTGGTCCACGCCGGGTCGGGTCGCATCCGGCCCGCTCTGTCCAAAGCCCGAGATGCTGCCGTAGACGATGCGCGGATTGACCTTGGCGATGGTCTCGTAGTCCACCTTCAGGCGGAACTTGACGTCGGAGCGGTAGTTTTCCACGACCACGTCGGCGGTTTCCGCCATTTTCATGAAGATGGCGTGGGCTTCCGGGGCCTTCAGGTTCAGGGTCATGCCGCGCTTGTTACGGTGCAGGTTCTGAAAGTCGAAGCCATGGCGGTTGCCGCCGACCACGTCGCCCTTGGCCTCCCCGGGTGGTTCGATCTTGATGACATCGGCGCCCCAATCGGCCAGTTGGCGCACGGCGGTCGGGCCGGCGCGATGCGCGGTCAGGTCCAGAACCTTCAATCCAGTCAGCGGTAGGGTGGGCATCTTATGCTCCCGGGTTGGTGTCGTTGACGCGAACAATCCGCTTGTTGATGGACAATGCAAGCGGGCCCGGTCGGATGGGCCGACCGGACCGCCTGGCACCGGTGTCGATCATTCGGCCCCGACCGCGACGGGTGGCCGGGGCTGCGATCCATGCGCCCTGATCTGCCGCTCGAACGCCCGCAACCGCTTGTAGACAGAAATCAATTCGACGATCGTCGTCCAACTGTTGACCAGATACTGGAAAGAACTTTCGACCCGCCCGAACGCGCGCACGATCTGCTGCATCAGGCCCAGGGTGATCGCCCCGGTCACCAAGGTCGGACCCAACGCGATATACGGCACCAACACGCCGAACTGCAGATACGAATAACGGGCGACATCGAAATACATATAGTGGAAGAAAAGCCGGAAGTAGTTGACCCGCACATTGCGGAACAGCATGTCGACCTGGTCCGCGGCGGCGCGCTGATGGTCGTCTTCGCCATAGACCAGTTCCTTGCGGTAAGCGGCTTCGACTCGCTGGTTTTCGAACTCCAGCCCGGGCAGTTTGTAGCCGACCAGGGCCATCAGCACGGTGCCGGCGAGCGCGAACAGAATGGCGACCCATACCAGGGAATGGCTGACCGGCCCGATCCAGGGCAGCTCCGTCACCTTCGCCGACAGGGTCCACAGGATCGGCAGGAACGCGAACAGGGTCATCACGGATCGCATGAAGCTGACGCCGAGGCCTTCCACCATGCGCGCGAAACGCATCGTGTCTTCCTGGACGCGCTGGGACGCGCCCTCTATCCCGCGCACGACGTGCCAATGGGCGGTGTAGAAATCGTTCATCGCGGTGCGCCAGCGGAACACGTAGTGCTTGATGAAAAAATCGGCGAACACCGCGATCAGGACGTACAATCCGGCGATCTGGCCGAATGTCATGATCTGCCCCAGATACTCCTCCATCGTGATCGAATTCGGCTGGGACAACGCCTTCTGGATCAGGTCGTAGAACTTGCCGAACCATTCGTTGATCTTGACGTCGAGTTCGACCTTGTACCAGGTGACAAACAGAATCAGCGCGCTGCCCAGGATGGACCAGGCGAGCCAGCGGCGGGTCATGAAGAACGATTGGAACACGTGCGCCTCCGGTTGCGGGCCCTGTTGGATGAGCCGTCGATGCGACGCTACAGCCGGTTCACCGTGACCGCGCAAGGGATAAAGATGGGGGCCGTTGTCAGGCCGCCCCGGTTGCGGACGGCGCGTGGGTTCCGCACACTGTGGCCCAATCGATCAAGGAGAGAGAACCGTCATGTGGCCCATCCGTTCCGCGCTGTTCGTGCCCGCCCATCGCCGCGACTGGGTCGGCAAGGCAATCCGAGTGTCTCCGGGCGCCGCGGTGCTGGATATCGAGGATTCCGTGCCGCCGCAGTTCAAGCCGCAGGCCATGGAATACCTGAAAAGCGAGATCGCCGAACTTAAGGCCGCCGGGGTTGGCGCGTTCGTGCGTATCCAGCCGCTGTATGACGGCACACCGGCCGAGGTTGCCGCCGCGGTCTGTGACGGGCTGACCGCCATCGTATTGGCGAAAGTCGCGACGCCGGAGGAAATCGCTCGTCTGGCCGACCTGCTGAGCTATTACGAAGGCCGCGCCGGGGTGGAGCATGGCGCCGTCGGCATCCTGCCGCTGCCGGAAACCGCGCAGGGCATGTATTGCGCGCGGGATCTGGCCAAGGCCAGCACGCGGGTGCGTGGCATCCATGGGGCGTTGAGCGGCCCGGTGTCCGGCGATTTTGCCCATGCGTTCGGCTTCCGCGCGACCTCGGACGGGATCGAGCAGTTGTATCTGGCGTCGAAGCTGGTGCTGGACAGCCGAGGGGGCGGGGCGATGTATCCTTTGGCGGGGATTTTTGGGACGCCGCAGGATGATTTGGTAGCGGTGGAACGGCTGATCCGGCGGGCTCGGGATGTTGGCTACACCGGTGTGGCGGTGATGCATCCGACGCATGTGGCAATCGCGAACGCGGTGTTCCGGCCGACGGCGGAGGAGGTCGCGTATTTCGCGGGCCTGTTGGCGGCGTTCGACGCGGCGGAGAAGGCCGGTCTGGGTGCGGTCAGCTACCAGGGCGCGATGGTCGATTACGCGATGCTGCCCTTGGCCAAGGAAGTTCTGGCGGAGGCTCGGCGGAACCAGGGGTAGGCGACGGGATCCACACATCGCCGCGGATGATAGAAAATTCTCCCCCTCCCCTTGCGGCCCACGCCCGCGAGGAGAGGGGGAGGATTTTCTCCCAACGCTGATTTTGATGCCCGAGATGCCCGGCGCTCACGCATCCACCCCCAAATGCCGGTGCATCGTCGCCGGATCGGACCGCAACGCCGCCGGTCCGCCGCTGTAGACCACGCGTCCTCGCACCAGCACCACGACCCGATCCGCCAGCGACAGAACCGCGGACACCGTCTTGTCGACGACGACGCACGCGACCCCGGCTTCGCGCACCAGCCCGATGGTGCGCCAGATTTCGTCGCGGATCAGCGGGGCAAGACCCTCGGTCGCCTCATCCAGGATCAGCAGGCGCGGATTGGTCATCAGCGCCCGCCCGATCGCCAGCATCTGCTGTTCCCCACCGGAAAGCTGGTTGCCGCGATTGCCGATCCGCTGCGTCAGCCGAGGAAACAGGGACAGCACCCGGGCCTCGGTCCAGGCGTTGGCGCCATCAAGGCCGGGGCGGGCGGCGAGACGCAGGTTTTCCAGCACCGACAGGGTGGCGAAGATGCCGCGATTTTCCGGCACCACCGCGATCCCCAACCGCGCGCGCCTGAACACCGGTATGGCGTCGGCTGGTTTGCCATCCAGCAGGACCTGCCCCCGCTGAGGCGGCAACTGGCCCAGCAGGGCGCGGATCAAGGTGGTTTTGCCCATGCCGTTGCGGCCCATCAGACCGATGGTCTCGCCTGGCATGACGGCCAGGTCGATATCGTGCAGCACCCGGCTGGCGCCATACCCGGCGGACAGACCACGCGCTTCAATGATTGGCGCCTCGCTCACGCCGACACCGAATGGCCCAGATAGGCGTCGCGCACCGCGGCGGACGCCCGGATCGCGGCCGGCGTGCCATGTTCCAGGACTCGCCCATCCAGCATCACCGTCATCAGGTCGGCAACGGCGAACACCACGTCCATGTCGTGTTCGACCAGCAGCACCGCATGGTCGCGCGCCAGGGTGCGCAACAGATCGGCCAAAGGCGCGCTTTCCTCGGCCCCCATGCCGGCCAGCGGCTCATCCAGCAGCAGGACTTTCGGCCGACCGGCCAGCGCGATGGCGATTTCCAGCAGTCGCAGCCGCCCATGGCTGAGCGTGGCGGCGATTTCGGTCTCGGCGTCGTGCAGGCCGACACGGCGCAGGGCACCCCGGGCGACCTCCTTCAGGCCCGTGTCGCGTGCGGCCGAGCGGAAAAGGCGCGTGGCATGGACCTGTGCGGCGAGACGGACATTTTCCAGCACGGTCATGCCGGCCATCACGTTGGTGCGCTGAAATGTCCGGCCCACGCCGGCCCGTGCCCGTCGCCATTCCGGCCAGGCGGTGACATCGGTTTCGTCCAGCAGGATGCGCCCGTCGGACGGCGGCAGGTCACCGGCCAGCAGGTTGATCAGGGTGCTCTTGCCGGCGCCATTCGGGCCGATGACGGCGTGCAACATGCCGGTTTCGATGGTCAGGGACACGTCGGACACGGCCAGCAGGCCGCCGAAGCGCCGGGTCAGGCCGGCGGCTGTCAGCGACGCGGTCATCGACGGATCCCCGCCGGGCCACGGCGGTCTGCCAGGCCGCGGCGGCCCGCCAGGCCGCGGCGGCCCGCCGGACCGCGGATCCCCGCCAGCCCATGGCGCAGCAGCAGCACGGCGGCCAGGATCACCGCGCCTTCGACCAGCTTCTGGCGCTCGGTCACCAGATGGCCGATTTCCTGGATGAAGGTCAGGGCGAAGGCGCCCAGGATTGGCCCGTGCAGCGCGCCGATCCCCCCCAGCAGGATCATCAGCAAGGCCTCCGCCGACCGGTGCCAACCCAGCAGTTCCGGGCTGACGAAGGCATCGGTCAGGGCGGCCATATGGCCGGCCAGCCCAGCCAGCGCACCAGCGATCACGAAGGCCATCAGTTTCAGCCGTTGCACATTATGGCCCATGGCCCGCATGCGATGCTCATTGGCGCGGATGCCCAGCAAAGCGTGCCCGAACAGGGTGCGCATCAGCGCCCATAATCCGGCATAGGTCATGATCAGGACGGACAAATTGAGCAACAGGAACACGGTCGGGCGTTGGGCGCGCGGGACCGCCCAGATCAGCGACGGCCGCTGGATGAAGACCCCGTCGGTGCCGCCGCCCAACGGCGTGTCGTGAAACAGGAAAAACAGCATCTGCCCAAACGCCAGGGTGGTCATCAGGAAGTAGAACCCGCGCATCCGCAGCGCGAACGGCCCGATGATCGCGGCGGCAAGCCCCGCGGCCAGCACCGACACCGGCAGCGACAGGAACACGACGGGGGTTTCCCCCAGCGCCTGCTTCAGCAAATGCACGGAATAGGCGCCCAGGCCGAAAAACGCCGCATGAGCCAGGCTGACCAGACCGGTGGCGCCGACCAGAATTTGCAAACTCAGCGCGAACATGGCGGCGATCATCGCGGTCGAGGCCAACTGCATGTGATAGGCTGACGCCCAGAGCGGCATCGAAGCCACCACCAGCCCCGCCAGCCCCAGCAGCAGGTTGCCGCGCAGGCCGGCACTGGTCATGGGGACGGCCCGTGACGCTGGTATGGAGGCGTGAGCACCGTCAAGCGATGGTGCGCGAAATGCGCGGGGACGCTGTCCAACACCCTGTCTCCCCTCATGTCCGCGCGAACAGCCCGCTCGGCCGCCACAACAGCACCAGGGCCATCATTCCGCAGACCGCGATTCCCGCCAGTTGCGGCACATAGGCCTTGCCCAGAGTGTCGATCAGACCGACCAGCAGCGCCGCCCAGAACGCGCCGCTGACCGATCCCAGGCCGCCGATGACCACCACCACGAAGGACAGGATCAGGAAACCGTCGCCCATGCCCGGATAGACCGACTGCAACGGCGCGGCGAGCGCACCGGCCAGCATCGCCAGCGCGGTTCCGGCGGCGAATACCAGGGTATGGATCCAGGCGGCGTTAAGGCCGAGCAGATCGACCATTTCGGGGGATTCGGCGGCGGCGCGGATGGATGAGCCGATTTTTGTGCGCTCTATGAACAGGACCATCAGGGCGGCGACGAGCAGACAGACCGCCAGCACGACCAACCGATAGGCGGAATAGGCGAAGTCGCCGACCACGCGGACCGAGAAATCGAGCAGCGTCGGGACCGGCACACTGTGAAATTGATTGTCGATCAGGGCGGCCCGCGCTTCCTCGAACAGCAGGATCAGGGCGAAGGTCAGCAGGACCTGATCCAGATGCTCCCGTTTGCGGAAATGGCGGAACAGCAGACGTTCCAGGACGGCGCCGGACAAGGATCCCGCCAGCACGGACGCCAGCAGGGCGGCCCATAGCGGCAGGGTGGCTTCGGTCAGGACATAGGCCAGATAGGCGCCGATCATGAACAGGCTGCCATGCGCCAAGTTGATCACACCCATGACGCCGAAGATCAAGGTCAACCCGCTGCTGATCAGGAACAGCAGCAGGCCGTACTGGATTCCGTTCAGCATCTGCGCGAGGAAACCCGTCATGCCATCCCGTCTCGTTGAACCCTGTCCCTGATCGGCATCCGGTGCCGGCATCAGGTGTTTGAAGCCACAGAGAACGCGGTCCCGCAAGCGGGCATCTGCCGTCCCTGGTCGGCGCGCGGATGCCGGCGGCCTGGTCAGGCTGGGGCCTGGCTGGAGATCGAACGATAACCCGCGGCCGCATCCACGGGTGAATTCCACGGCTGTGAGGCGCGGCAGCACTAAGGCGACACACAAGAATTACCGAATCGGGAAGGGATGGCACGTGCCTTTCAACGTCATGGCGGGTGCAGACCCGTCATCCACGACTTCGCTATTGGCAGCGGTGCAAGACGTGGATGGTGGGCCTGCGCCCACCATGACGGGGTTGGCCGCCAGTGCGCCCGCTGGAGCGGTCATTCTTGCGCGTCGCGTAAAGCGCGCCGCACGCGCATTTCCGGGAGGACGACGGCAATGACTCAACCTAATTAGGTGTGCGTCTGCTGGGGATGACGATGTCGAATTTGGACGCGGAGCCGGGTCCGACGCGGCAACTGACCTTGGCGATCGCATAGCGGCGCGTCGTCCGCGGACGCGGCCGGTCGGTCTATCGTCGCGTCGGTCGGTGTGATCCGAACCGTCCCAGCCATTCACCGATCCCGTCCCCCAACGGTCATTGACGGATCGGATCCGGCAACGACGCGGCGGGCAGCGCGACGGGCATTGTTTCCGACGCCCGGCATAGGGTATTGCGGATCAGTTATGTTCGGTTTATGTTCTACAACCAACCGACCAAAACAATGACCGATGCACCGCCCCCTCGCCCTGATCGTCCTTGCCGGACTTCGGCAACCCACGCTTCAACGGCAGGGGGCAAGCACCGGTTCAAGTCCGGCAATGACGGAAATTGCGGAGCATCGGTCATTGTCTCGGCCGGTTGGTAAACGTCGCCGATTCGAGGATACCCAGCCCCAGGACCACCTCCCCAGATGAAATGCCCCCCATGAAGCGTCTGGTCATCACCGAAAAATCCAGCCAGGCGAAAGACCTGCGGGCCG
>CAMBXJ010000057.1 GCA_945871455.1 Asaia bogorensis | reverse complement strand
ACCAGCGGCAGAGGCGGACGCTAGTCTGGAACAGAATTCCGCTAATCCGGCTGCCATCCATCCCTAGACCTGCTTCGCGGGATTGTCGCGGGCATCATTTGGAAGGCCGTGGAACGGCTGCATGTTCGGACAAGGGGGCCTCGACCGTCACGTCATTTGGTGCTCAGCAACCAACTGGGCGACCCGCGTGGGTCGGTTGTGCCGCATCAATCACGAGCACGGTTTCGTCGGCCGAGATGTAGTTTGGCAGAGCTCCAAAGTCACCGTCAGATGCAGCGTGTTGCGCCGACTCTAGCGCGCGAAATTGCCGTCGGTGTTGCGGTGTTCCATGTCAAGGGGGGATGCCTCCCAATCATGCCCGCGGCTAATGTATCCTGAGAGGCGGCGTTGCGATGACCAGAGCTACTAATTCGTACATATGTTCCACGGTCAGCCGGCAGTTCCACGTTTGCGGTTGAATCTGCGCAGCCCTTCGATCCCGTTTTCCTCGTAAACGATACCAGAGCCACAGTGTCATCGTCGAGGAACAGGACTTGGATGATGGTCTCGTCACTCGTGGACACACTGAGGCGGAACAACGCATTGGCGCACCGTGCGAACCTGTACGCCGCTGACCCATCGAGATCCGATTTGATCGCGGCGGGCTTTGATTTGCGATCGAAAGCCACGTCGGATCGTACACTCATGGGGATGCGTCCCACAGCGGTCTGGTAAGCGAATCCTGAGGTTTCAGGTGGACTGACTTCACAACGAATCCGGGCCGAAATTAAGGCATCACGCTATCGGCCCCCCGGTGTGCCCAGATCGGACGCGTCAGCGCCAGCGACGGTGGAACCACAGCCATTGACCGGGGTTGGCGCGAATCCAGCCCTCGACGATCGTGGTGATCATCTGAGTGGTTGCCGCGACGTCCACCTCGCCCGTTCCGTCCCGGGGCAGATCGAACGGGCCTTCCGCCATGATCTGGAAGGTTCGGTCCGTATGGCGCACGACATGCACGCCCACCACCGGGCAGTCGAAGCGACGCGCCAGGCGGGCAATCGCGGGGTTGGCCTTGCAGCGCCGGCCGAAGAACGTAACGTCGATGCCGCGCGAGAAATGCTGATCGACCAGCATCCCCAGATGCTCGCCGGCATCCAGCGCGCCGGCCATTTCCAGGGCGGCCTGGGCGCGCGTGCGGATCAGGCGGCCCATCAGCGGGGCGCGGATCCGGGTGATCTCCCGCGCCACGGCCTGGTTGTTCGGCATCCGGTAGACCACGGCCGAGGGCAGCCCGTGCGCCGCGGCAGCCACCGCCGGCAATTCCCAGTTGCCCAGATGCGCCGCGAAACACAAAGCCGGCTTGCCGTCGTTCAGCAGCAGTTCGAACATCGGCTCCGAGTCGGTCCGGATGCGGCCGGTATTGGGATGCGCCGGATCGTAGTCCCATATCCGGACCAGATGCACATACTCGCCGACCACCCGCCCCAGGTTCTCCCAGGCCTCGCGCAGGGTCGCCTCGATCCAGGCGGCGTCCTTTTCGGGGAAGGCTGAACGCAGATTGGCCTGGCCGGTGCGGTGGGCCGGCAACCAGGGGCCGATGCGGCGTGCCATGCGGCCGCAGAAATCCGAGGACCGGTCTGGATCGGTGCGGCGCAGGATATGCAGCAATCCCTTGACCAGCCGTCCCAGCAGCCGGTCACCGTAGAGCGTTAGCTGGCGGCGCATTTCACAGTTCGAGCAGGATCTTGCCGAACGCGTCCCGGTGTTCCAGCCGTTCGACGCCGGCCCGGAAATCCTCCAGCCCATAGACCGTGTCGATCACCGGGGCGACGCCGGATGCAATGCGGTCCAGTGCCCGCCGGATCGCCGACAGCGGCGCGCCGAAGGAGCCGATGATCCGGTATTGCTGCTGGAACAACTGCATCAGATTCAGGCTGGCCGACGGGCCGGATGTGGCGCCGCAGGTCACCAGGCGCCCGCCGCGGCGCATCGACAGCAGGGAGCCGTTCCAGGTGTCGGCACCCACATGCTCGAACACGACGTCGACGCCCTTCTTGCGGGTCAGCTTGCGGACCACACCCTCGAAACGGTCCTCTCGGTAGTTGATGACATGGTCGGCGCCGAGTGCGGTGGCGCGGGCGGCTTTGTCGGCGCTGCCCACGGTCGTGATCACGGTGCACCCCAGCGACTTGGCGATGCGGATGGCGATGCTGCCGATGCCCGAACCGCCGGCATGGATGAGAATCCACTCGCCCGGTTCGAGGCGGGCATTGTCGAACAGCATGTGCTCGACGGTGGCATAGGCGACCGAGACGCAGGCGGCGTCGCGCAGGCTGACCCCGTCGGGGATTTTGACCGCGAGGCGGGCCGGGTGGTTGGTGATGTCCTGCGCGAACCCGTCGACATGGAAGCCGCGCACGCCGGCCACGTTCTCACACAGATTGTCCTGGCCACGGGCGCAGAACCGGCAGGTGCCACAGGTCAGCGCGCCGAACGGCACCACGCGGTCTCCCGGCGCCAGATCGGTGACATCGGAGCCGACGGCGATCACTTCGCACGATGCTTCGGCGGCAACGGTCAGCGGGTATTTGCGCTTGGCAAAGGCCATTCCGCGAAACCCCCAGACGTCGATGTGGTTCAACCCAACAACGCGCACCCGAAGCTGTACCTCGGTGGCACCCGGCGGGGGAGGAGGCGGGATGCTGTTCAGTGCCACATCCCGATCGGCGAGCAACTGCAATGCGCGAATCATGACCATGAGACGATACCTGCCATGGGCCAGGGGCCGTCCGCAATCGGTTGCTGTTGGGAGGAGGCTGGGTGCGGGCTTAGAAAGGCGCGGTGCTCTGCCCCGGAACCCCGCCAAGAGGGCTTTGCCCTCCTGGACCTCCCACCAAAGGCGCGGCCTTTGGGATGCGATTCGTGTGGCGGGATTGACGATGGGGCATATCCGGACGTTTCAGCGCCCGGGTAGGCCCCATCGTAAATCCCGCCAAATGTTTCGGTTCCAAGGGCCGTCGCCCTTGGTGGGGTTTCCAGAGGGGCAAAGCCCCTTTGGCCGGGGCCCGGCGCGGAAACCCCGCCCTTTTCCAACCCGCACCCAGCCTCCCCCCAACAGCAACCGATTGCGGGCGGCCCCCGGCCCATGGCAGGTATGGGTGCATGCTCAATCGCCGAATCCTGCTTGCCGCAGCGCCTTCCGTGTTGGCCGTCCCTGCCTGGGCCGCGGCTGACAGTTTCCAGGCCTTTCTGACTGCCTTGCAGGCCGAGGCGCGTAAGGCGGGCGTCTCGCAGGCGACGCTGGACGCCGCGCTTGCCGGAATTGCGCCGAATCAGAAAGTGCTGGACCGCGATCGCAAACAGCCCGAGTTCACCATGACCTGGACCCGGTATCGCGCCTTGTTGATCACCGACAAGCGAATCGACGACGGAAGGCAGGCGGTCGGACAGAACCAGGCCCTGCTCACCCGGGTGCGGGACCGGTTCAACGTCTCTCCCGGCGTGATCGCGGGCATCTGGGGGCTGGAATCCAGCTTCGGAGCCCATACCGGCGATTTCCGCGTGGTGGAGGCGTTGGCGACGCTCGCATGGGATGGGCGGCGGGCGAAATTCTTCCGTGGGGAGTTGATGGCCGCGCTGAAAATCATCGACCAGGGCAATATCGTCGCCGCGCGGATGACAGGCAGCTATGCCGGCGCCATGGGCCAACCGCAGTTCATGCCGACCAGTTATCTGGCCTATGCGGTCGATTTCGACGGTGATGGCAAGCGCGATATCTGGAACAACCGCGGCGACGTGTTCGGCTCGGTCGCCAACTATCTGGCGAAATCCGGCTGGCGCGGCGGGGAAAGCTGGGGCCAGCAGGTTGTCCTGCCACCGAACTTCGACCCGAACAGCGCCGGCCGCGACAACAGGAAGCCGCTGGGAGCCTGGGCAGGCCAGGGTGTGCGACCGCTGGAAGGCGTGTGGAACATGGGGGCGGACACGCCAAGCGCCATCGTGATCCCCGATAAGGGCGGCGAAGAGGCGTTTATCGTGCATGCGAATTTCGGTGCGATCCGCCGCTACAACCCGTCGGACTTTTATGCTCTGGCCGTGGGGCTGCTGGCGGATCGCCTCGGGGCATAAGCGCGATCGGTCCAGCGACCGGCGTCAAATGGCGGCGGCTTGGATATGACGCGCCAAGGACCGCCGCCGCCGGCGGTCCTTGGCGCGTTCCCACCTGATTGCAGGCCCGGACCGGCGTCGCATCGCCCCCCGCTCGACATCAGGCGCTCGACATCAGGCGGTCAACATCAGGCCGCGCAGCCCTCCTCCCGCAGCAGATCCGTCACCGCCTGGGGCGGCACGTCGGCGCTGGTGAACGTCTGCCCGATGCCGCGGGTCAGGACGAAATGCAGTGCGCCGTCGCGCATTTTCTTGTCCCGCCGCATGTGTCCAATCAAGGTTTCGGCCGAGAACCGGCGGTTCAACATGCGCAGATCGGCGGCCATCCCGACCGAGGCGATATGGGATACCACGCGGTCGGCATCCGCCTGACTGCAATGGCCCAGGCGAGCGGAGAGCTTGAAGGCGAGGCCGAGGCCGACGCCGACGCCTTCGCCGTGCAGCAGGCCGCCATCGTAGCCGTATTCCGCCTCCAGCGCGTGCCCGAACGTGTGTCCCAAATTCAGTAACGCTCGACCATCATTGGGTTTTTCCTCGCGTTCGTCTTCGCCGACGACGGCGGCCTTGAAGGCGCAGGCCCGCTTGATGGCCTCGGCCTGGATGTCGCGATCGCCGCCAACGACCCCGGCGCCGTTGTTCTCGCACCAGTCGAAGAAGGCGGCATCGCCGATCAGCCCGGCCTTGGCGATTTC
This sequence comes from Asaia bogorensis, assembly GCA_945871455.1. Classification (GTDB taxonomy): domain Bacteria; phylum Pseudomonadota; class Alphaproteobacteria; order Acetobacterales; family Acetobacteraceae; genus Rhodopila. The sequence goes on along the minus strand of CAMBXJ010000057.1, from coordinate 8,479 downwards.
GGCGTAACCGGCGCGAAGTTCTCGGGGCGGCAGGGTTGCCAGGGTGCTGGTATCGGCCAGCACCATCCGTGGCTGGTAGAAGGCGCCCACCAGGTTCTTGCCACGGCGCGTGTTGACGCCGGTCTTGCCGCCGACCGACGAATCAACCTGCGACAACAGGGTGGTCGGGATCTGCACGAAGGGCAGGCCGCGCAGGGTTGTGGCGGCGGCGAAACCGGCCAGATCGCCCACCACGCCGCCACCGAGTGCGATGACCGCGGTGCGCCGCTCGACCCGAGCTTCCAACAACTGATCGACCACGCTGGCCCAGGTGTCCAGGTTCTTGGACGCTTCTCCAGCGGGAACGACGATGTGGGTGGCGGCGATAGCGGTTTCCGCCAGGCCGGCCATCAAGGTCGGCAGATGCAGGCGGGCCACCTGTTCGTCGGTCACGACGACGGCGCGTTTTTGCGGCAGGCGAGGCGCCAGCAGAGCACCGGCGCGCGCCAGGAGGTTGTCGCCGATCACCACGTCATAATGGGTGGTTTCCAACATCACCGACAGGCGTCGGGCGGGTTTCCACGCCGACAGTGCTTCCAGCACGCGAGCCGTGGTTTGATCCGGCACTTCATCGCCGCAATCGACGATGACGTCGGCCTCGGCGTAGACGGGATGACGGATATCCATCAGTCGGCGCAAGGTGCCCTCGGCATCGCCATTGGCCAGCAATGGGCGGTTGTCACGGGTGGCGACCCGGCGGACCAGGGTCGGCAGGGAGCAGCGCAGCCAGACGGTGACAGCCTCCTCCCGCGCGATGGCCCGCGTGTCGGGGTCCATGAAGGCCCCACCACCGAAGGCAACCACCATCGGATCGCCGGCCAGCAGGCGACGGATCACCCGGCGCTCCCCGTCGCGAAATGCCGGTTCGCCGTAGCGGTCGAAGATTTCCGGAATGGTGCAGCCGGCGGCCAGTTCGATCTCGGTGTCGGCGTCGCGGAACGGCAGGCCCAGGCGGGCGGCCAGGCGACGGCCGATCGAGGTCTTGCCGGCCCCCATCAGCCCGACCAGCGCGATGCTACGGCCGGTCAGTGTGTCAGGCAGCGGAATCGTCTCCCGCAGTGCGGTGTTGCGTGTCATGGTGGCGGAGGCTAGCACACGCTGCGTCGGGCAGGCCATGCGGTCTGCTCACGGTTCGCGCCTTGGATGAATCGGTGCATTCCGCCAGACCGTCGCACGACCTTGGTGCCACCCTCACGTCGGTGATGGGCGGTCCGGGACGCCGCGGCGGGTGAGGGGGCGACACCAAACGAGCACGAACCACGCACGCAAGACAGGAGCACCGGCCGAGGCCATGACCCGCATTTTTCTGATCGTCGTGGCCGCGGGGGTGCTTTTGCTGGCGGTGGGCATGGTGTTGCTGGGCGCGTTTCCGCCGAACCCGCAGCCTCAGGCGGTCGAGAAAACCCTGCCGAACGACCGCTTCCAAGGGCGCTGAATGGCGGCCCGCATCGCCATGCGGCCGATCTGACCGATGGACCGCCATGTCGAAGCTTTCCTCGAAATGCTGGCGGCCGAAAAGGGTTCGGCTCGTAACACCTTGACCGCCTATCAGGCCGATCTGGCGGATTTTGCGGTTTTCGCCGCCACCGCCGGAGAACCTGTCGCCGGCGCCAGCGCGGAGACCACGCGGGGCTACATGGCTGGTCTGCGTGCGGCGGGTCTGTCGGCGCGTACCGCCGCGCGGCGTCTGGCCGCGTTGCGCCATTTCCATCGCTTCCTGCTGCGGGAGGGGATCCGCCAGGACGATCCGACCTCGCTTCTGGACACCCCGAATCTACCCAGCACCTTGCCGAAATATCTGACCGAGGGGGAGGTGGATGCGCTGCTGGAGGCCGCGAATCGGCGTCCCGGGCGCACGGGCGCGGTGGCGCGGGCCGCTCTGGAGATGCTCTATGCCACGGGCATGCGGATTTCGGAGCTGCTGTCGCTGTCGCGGGCGGCGCTGAGCGGGGATGCCGCCGTGCTGTTGATCAAGGGCAAGGGCGGCAAGGAGCGAATCGTGCCGCTGTCCGATCAGGCGCGGGAGGCGTCGCTGGCACTGATCGCGCTATCGTCCCGGTCGGAACGGTTTCTGTTCCCGGGTCGCGACCCCAAGCGGGCACTGACCCGGCAGGCATTCTTCCTATTGCTGAAACAGGTGGCGCTGGACGCGGGGTTGGATCCGGCGCGGGTGTCGCCGCATGTGCTGCGCCATTCGTTTGCGTCGCATCTGCTGGCGCACGGCGCCGATCTGCGCAGCCTGCAGAAATTGCTGGGGCATGCGGATATCTCGACCACGCAGATCTACACGCATGTCGAAGCCGAACGGTTGCGCCGCCTGGTGGAGGCGCACCACCCGCTGGCTACTCGACGGCCGGTCGAACCAGATACGGCCGAGGTTTGAAGGTCAGATCGGCATAGAGTTCGGCAAGGGCCACTTCCAGGTCGATGGCTGCCAATTGGATAACAGCGCCCAGTCCCTCGGCCATAGCCGGTTGCCAGTGGCCCTTCGATGGGCGAGACCAATGGATGACTTGTGGTTGGTCGGGGTCGATCAGCAGCACATGGCGCAAGGTCTCAATCGATTTGTATTCGTCCAGCTTGGTCACCAGATCGAAGGTCCGGGTCGACGGAGACAGGACCTCCATGACCAGGGTGGGTCTGTCCGCCGTCAGCGCGGTATCGAGGAATTGTCCGCAATCGACGCCAAGGTCGGGCCGGCGAATGTTGTCGGATGGAATGCGGACACCGGTATCGGCCGTGAAAGGACGGCACGGCCCTCCGCGCAGCCGAGGCCCGATCGCCAGCATCGCGTTGACCACGATCTGGTCGTGTCGCCTTTGCGCGCCAGCCATCGCGACCGGTACGCCGCTTACCAGTTCGTAGCGGTCGTCCTGGTACTGGCACCAGTCCAGGAACTCCTCCGGGTCCATCCGGTGGATGGCGTCGCTCATGCCGGCGTACCTCCGTCTGGTTCAGGCTAGCACGGACCCACGCCACGGGCACATCGCCGACACCTCAAACCAGCGATTCTCATGCTGGCCACGCGTCGCACCCCTATCGTCACGCCCGGCCATCACGGTGCCGGACCACAATGAGATGCCGCATGCCAACAGAAGTCTTCCCGTTTGAGGGAATCGTGCTAAACGCCCCGCCCCATGCGCCACTTCCTCGACTTCGAGAAGCCCATCGCCGAATTGGAAGGCAAGATCGAGGAGCTCCGGCGTATGTCGGAGCCCGACGGGATCAATATTGCCGATGAGGTCGCACGTCTGACGGTCGTGGCCGACCGGCAGTTGCGCACGACCTATGCCAAATTGACCGCATGGCAGAAAACCCAGGTTGCACGGCATCCGGACCGCCCCAAGGCGCAGGACTACATCAAGGGTCTGATCACCGAATTCACGCCCATGGCCGGCGATCGCGCGTTCGGCGACGACTCGGCGGTCCTTGGCGGCATGGGACGCTTTCACGGACGCGCGGTCGTCGTCATCGGCACCGAAAAAGGCTCCGACACCGAAAGTCGCGTCCAACATAATTTCGGCATGGCTCGGCCCGAGGGTTACCGCAAGGCGCGCCGCCTGATTGAATTCGCCGGCCGCTTCCATCTGCCCGTGCTGACCTTCGTCGATACCTCCGGCGCGTTCCCGGGCATCGATGCTGAAGCGCGTGGTCAGGCCGAGGCGATTGCCCGATCGATCGAAGCCTGCCTGGAAGTGCCGGTGCCGTTCATCGCCACCATCATCGGGGAAGGCGGGTCCGGCGGCGCCATCGCGCTGGCCGCGGGCGATCGGGTGATGATGCTGGAACACGCGGTTTATTCGGTGATCTCGCCCGAAGGTTGCGCGTCCATCCTGTGGCGCGACCCGGCGCAGGCTGGCGTGGCGGCGGACGCGCTGCGGCTGACGGCCGAGGACCTGAAACGCCTGAAGCTGATCGACACCATCATAGCCGAACCGCTGGGCGGGGCGCAGCGCGATCCCACCGCCACGATCGCGGCGGTCGAAGCCGCCGTGCGGGACTCCCTGGCTGCGCTAGTACCTCTGGATGGCGCCGTGTTGAAGGCTCGGCGGCGGGACAAGTTCCTGGAGATGGGACGCGAGGCGATCGCCTGAGCGCGACCGTATTCGTGCCAGGGCGTACCGTTCGATGCGTCGATCCAATCATCAACGAAATCAGTTGCCTCGCGAGCTTCGCTTCACCATTCTGGCAATAGCGGACCCGATGATGCCAACCCTGTGCGGTGATTGAAGCAGTTGCAACTGGATATGCCACGATCCTGCTGCCGCGCGCCCGGCCGTTTTGGCGGTAGAGCAGGCGGCACGGTGCGTTCCGCGCACCCGTCTGGTGCGGCATGAGGCAATTGCTTGCGTCAGCGACCACGACCGCGACCGTGCTGTTCTCGCTGGATGCGGTTCTGGCGGTGCTGACCTGGCCCTTGGTGCTGTGGATGGGGCGGCCGGACCCCGATTTGTTGTTTACCCTGGCGGATCCGCGAGGCGTGCTTTACCCGGCGGCCAATCTGATCACGCTTTACGCGATGGGTCTGTATCGCCGCGATGCGCTGATGGAGACCGGACGATCCTTGACCCGGGTGCCGCTGGTCGTCGGCATGGGGGCGACGGTGGCGGTGCTGGCATCCATGGTGCCGGCCTGGCTGTTCGGTTCGATCCCTCCGATCGGCGGGCGGGACCAGGCGCTGGTTTTTGCCCTGGCGACCGTGAACTTCACGCTGTGCGCGTTCGCCGCGCGGGTGATCGTCAGCATCATGATCCGCCGCCGCATGCTGCGCCGGCGGCTGCTCGTCCTGGGCAGTGGGGAGCGTGCGTGGGACCTGCTGCGCATGTTGACCAACGAAGGCACCAACCTGCATTACGACCTGACATTCGTGCATCACCCATCAATGGGCGCCGTCGATCCGCGTCTGGCGAAGGATCCGGCCGCGCATATCCTGCGATCCGAGACCTTCGACGTGCTGCAACTGGCCGGTCGGATCGACCCGGACCAGATCGTCGTTGCCCCCGACGAACGGCGCGGCATGGATCTGGAACGACTGCTGGAGTGCAAGAAGGCAGGTTATCCGATCATCCAGTACCTGACCTTCGTCGAGAAGGAGATCCGCCGGATCGACCTGAAGCGCATGGAACTCGGCTGGCTGGTATATTCCGACGGTTTCGTCTTTGGCATCGTCGATCGGGTTCTGAAGCGGATCTTCGATCTGGTGGTCAGCTCTGTCGTGCTGGTCGTCACATCGCCATTGTTGCTGGCGGGCATGGTCGCGGTGCGCTGGGAAGGTCCGGGACCGGTGCTGTACCGCCAGGAACGCGTTACCCGGAACGAGCGTGTGTTCTGGATAATGAAACTGCGCACCATGCGCGTCGATGCCGAAAAATCCGGCGCTGTTTGGGCCGCGGCGAAGGACACGCGCATCACGCGGGTCGGCGCGTTCCTGCGGCGTACCCGCATCGATGAATTGCCGCAACTGATCAACATCCTGAAGGGCGACATGTCCTTCGTCGGGCCGAGACCCGAGCGACCGGTGTTCGTGACGGAACTGGCCTCTCAAATCCCGCTTTATCATGAGCGTCATATGGTGAAGGCCGGGCTGACGGGCTGGGCTCAGATCAACTATCCATATGGCGCGTCCATCGACGACGCCCGCTCCAAGCTGAGTTACGACCTGTATTATGTCAAAAATTTCTCCATTTTGTTTGATGTCGTGATCCTGCTGCAAACCCTGCGCGTGGTTCTGTGGCCGAGCGGGGTGAGGTAACGGCGGGGTTTGGTCCTTGGGTGGGGGTGGGGAGGCTTGCGCGCGGCGGCACGAAATCTCCCCTCTTGCAAGCACGGCTGACGGTGCCAACATGCTGTCTCGTCGGGACGCCAGAATGGGTCCCGGCTTCTCACCTCGCTCTAAGGAGGGGGCCTTGACCACCCGCATGTTTACATCGCCGCTGTTTTTGGGTTTCGACCACCTTGAGCAAATGCTCGAACGCGCATCGAAGACTGCGTCCGACGGGTATCCGCCGTACAATATTGAACAGATCAGCCAGGTCGGACTGCGTATTACCCTTGCGGTCGCAGGGTTCACGATGGACGACCTGCAGATCACCGAGGAAGACAATCAACTCGTGATCCGCGGGCGTCAGACCGACGACAGTCAGGGACGTGTCTTTCTGCATCGCGGCATCGCCGCGCGCCAGTTCCAGCGCGCCTTTGTGCTGGCCGAGGGGATTGAGGTGAAGGGCGCGTGGCTCGATAGCGGCCTGCTGCATATCGACCTGGCGCGCCCGCAACCTGAAGCGCGCATTCGCACGATACCGATTACCCGACCGGGGGGCGGCAACGGCGCCAAGGCAAATGGACCGGTGCGTGCGTCCATCGTCGAAGGTAAGCCCGAGTAGGTTGCTTTTATCCAGCCGATGGCGCCGGGGCTGTCGTGATACCGTCGCCGAGAGGGAATTTCATCATGAACATCAATTCAGACAGCGGCACGGACACCTCGGTGGAGGCGGTGCTGTTCGACCTTCGTTCGCTCTCTCCGGAGCAGTTGGGCAAGCTCGGCGTCACACAGGTCGCCTATGTAAAACCCGTGGTCGTCAACGGGACGGCGGGGTTCGCGATCCACGCGGCGGATGGGACACCGATGGCCCTGGCGGGGGATCGCGCGGTCGCGGTGGCCGCGATCAACCAGCACGAGATGCATGCGGTGTCCGTCCACTGAAGCCTCGCTGGGCGTCGACACGTTCATTGCCGTGATCACGGGCGGTTGATCGGTCCAAAACCAGCCGGCCGAGACATTGGCCCGTCCCAGCGAAGGTCTGCTGGTTGGTTCCGCCCCGGCGATCACGACGGCGGGGCGTCGGTAGGGCTGCGGACGGGGGGCCATCGGGTCGCGAAAGCATGACCGCCCCGGGAGGTCGCGGGTCGGCAAGCCACGGATCCAGCAGCGAACCGCGTAAAGCCCGGCCCGGCGACGTGGTGTGGCTGTCAGTGAATATAGCCCGCGCACCGATCAGAGTGCGCGGGCTGCCCACATCACATCTTCCGCTTGTCGTGCATAACGCCGTCCCGCCGCAGTTCGGCGATTTCATCGGTGGTGAATCCGTGCTGCTTCAGGACCTCATCGCCATGTTCGCCGAATTTCGGCGGTGGTCGACGCGTTCCGCCCTTGGTCCGGGAGAATTTGATCGGCGTGCCGATGCCGCGGTACCAGTCAAGTTCGGTCACCATTTCCCGGTGCGCCGTGTGGGGCGCGGCAGTTGATTCGTCGACCGGCAGCACCGGCCCGGCCGGGACGCCGGCACGGATCAGGCGCAACGACAGCTCATACCCATCCTGATCGGCGAACGCGCCGGCGAGGGCCAGGGTCAGGGCGACACGGTTGACGTTACGCTCCCCATTATTGGCATAGCGCGGGTCGTCCGCCATGTCCGGTTTGCCAATCAATTCGCACAACTTGCGGAACTGGCCGTTATTGCCGCTGGCGATGAAGATTTCGCAGGTCCGTGTTGGATATTTGTCGTATGGTACGAGATTGGGATGCGGGTTGCCGGTACCGGCCGGGCGTTTGCCGTTCAGAAAGAAATTCGCCGCCTGGGGATGCAACAGCGCCATGCCGCAATCGTAGAGCGTCATGTCCAGATATTGGCCTATCCCGGATGTCTTGCGCTCATGCATCGCCATCAGGATGCCGATCGCGGAATAAAGCCCGGTACCCATATCGACGATTGCCGTGCCCAGTCGCATCGGTCCCGTGGTGGGGTCGCCATTGATGCTCATCAGGCCGGTCATGGCCTGTAGGATCGCGTCGTATCCAGGCAGGCCGCCCAATGGGCCGTCGCCGCCGAAACCTGAAACGCGGCAATGGATCAGGCCGGGAAAGCGCTTGGACAACACCTCCTCGTAGCCCAGGCCCCATTTTTCCATGGAGCCGGGCTTGAAGTTCTCGATCAGCACGTCCGCGCCTTCCAGCAGGCGCAGCAGCACCGCCTTGCCCGCCGGTTTGCCGAGATCCATCGCGATGGCGCGCTTGTTGCGGTTGACGCCCAGGAAGTAGCTGGCGTCATCGCCGTGGAACGGAGGGCCCCAGTCGCGCACTTCGTCGCCCTGGGGCGGTTCGATCTTGATGACGTCGGCACCGTGGTCCGATAGAATCATGGTGCAGTAGGGTCCGCCCAGCACGCGGGTCAGGTCGATGACCTTGATGCCGGCAAGTGCGCCCGCGGTCTTGGCCAGGCCTTTGCCGGTGGCTTTGGGGATGATCGATCCGTCCATTGGGGTGCGTGCTCCTGGGGTTTGGGGTGGCTTTGGGGTGAAGGGCGGGGCTGCGCCCCATTGGCGTTAGGATAGCGACAACGGGGAGAAAAAATCTCTCACATTGGAGCCACTTGCAAAACCCAACTGACAGGGTGAATTTCGCCGTCAATTCGCGATAATTCGGCGAGACGCCCGCGCCCAG
>CAMBXJ010000056.1 GCA_945871455.1 Asaia bogorensis | reverse complement strand
CGCCTTCACGTCGCCGACCTTGCGGCCGAGCAGACCCTCGGAGACGGGGAAGTGCATGCGCAGGCCGCGAACTTCGAGGAGCGGGGCCTCTGATGTCGCGTTCGCCGCGCGCGGTGCGACGGCGTTCATGCCGTGACTCCAGCCAGGGTAGCATCGGATCCGGTGGTCCCGGTCAGGGACGCGAGTTCGTCGGCGCGAAAGCAGGCGGCGGCCTGTCCGGGGTTGCTGGTCGCTTCCAGTCTGGGTCGCGATGCGGCGCAGGCGGCAATGGCGAAGCGGCAGCGCGGTCGGAAGGAGCATCCGGCGTCGAGGCGTGTGAGATCGGGCGGCTGGCCCTCCACCGGATCCAGGCGGGCCTGGCGCGGTCGATCGAGCCGGGGCACCGAGCGGAGCAGGGCGATCGTGTAGGGGTGGCGTGGCGTATGGTAGATCGCCCGCGCCGGACCGGATTCCACGATGCGGCCGGCGTACATCACATTCACGCGATTGGCATAGCGCGCGACGACGCCGAGGTTGTGCGTGATGATGATCAGCGCGATGCCCAGCCGATGGGTCAGATCCTTCATCAATTCCAGGATCTGTGCCTGGATGGTGACATCCAGCGCGGTGGTCGGCTCATCGGCGATGATCAGCTTCGGATCGCAGGCCAGCGCGATCGCGATCATGATCCGCTGGCGCATGCCGCCGGACAGTTGATGCGGGTATTGCTTCAGACGGCGGATCGGATCGGCGATTCCGACCAGTCCCAACAGTTCCTCGGCGCGTTTCTGCGCGGTGGCCCGATCGACGCCGCGATGCTGTTCCAGGGTTTCGGTGATCTGGCGGCCAATGGTCAGCACCGGGTTCAGGGAGGTCATCGGTTCCTGGAACACCATGCCGATTTCGCTGCCGCGCACCTGGCGCATCTGCTCCTCGGTCAGGCTTATGAGGTCGCGTCCACCGAACAGAACGGCACCTTGGGTGATGCGTCCGGGAGGGTCTGGGATCAGGCGCAGGATGGACAGGGCGCCGACGGACTTGCCCGACCCGCTTTCGCCCACGATGGCCACGGTTTCGCCTGCGTCGACGGAATAGGTAATCCCGTCAACCGCATGAATAGTGCCCGCACCGGTCCGGAATTCGGTGTGCAGGTTCTGAATCTCTAGCAGTGCCGCCAAGTGGCCTGTCCCTGAACGTTCTACCCGTGTGAAGCCCGAAAGTCTTTGTGGTTGACGTCCTCGTACCGGACGCGTGGTCCCGCTGTCAACGATGTCGGCCGCCGGTTCCGCGGTGCCGATGCAATTGATAAATGACGTGGCTCCTGGTCTTGACCGCGCGCCCTTCCTGCCGAAACCATGGCCGAAACCAGCGGAGGAACGCCCATGCCCAGCACGCCAGTCAGTTTCTACAGCGAGGGCGTCCGCCTGTCGGGCGACCTGTTCCTGCCCGACGATCTGCGGCCGGGGGACAAGCGGGCCGGCATCGTCCTGTGCCACGGCTATACAGGCGTGCGGAATCTTTATCTGCCCGACAATGCCCGCGTATTGAATGCCGCCGGCTACGTCGTGCTGACCTTCGACTACAAAGGTTGGGGCGACAGCGACGGTCCGAAAAACCGCCTGTCTCCCTACGGGCGGGTCATCGATTCGCAGGCGGCGCTGACCTTCCTGGGCGCGCAGGGCATGGTCGATCCGGAGCGGCTGGGCCTCTATGGCACCAGCTATGGTGGCGCGACGGTCGTCTGGACCGCGGCGGTGGACCAGCGGGTGAAAGCCGTGGTCTCGGTGGTTGGCATCGGGCATGGCAAGCGCTGGATGCGCAGCGTCCGCCGGCCGGACGAATTCGCCGACCTGCTGGAGCGGTCAGCCGCCGATCGGGTCCGCCGGGTCATGACCGGGCAATCCGAATTCGCGGACCGTAGCTACATTCTGCTGCCCGATCGCCAGTCCGCCGAACTCGCCGCCGCGGCCCGTCGCGGCAATCCTGGCGCGGTCGGTGAAATTCCGATGGAGTTCATCGACGACACGCTGGAATTCCATCCCGAGTGGGTGGTGGACAAGATCGCGCCGCGTCCGGTGCTGTTCATCACCACCGACGACGACCGTCTGGTGCCGCGCGATGAAAGCGAGGCGTTGTATGCGAAGGCCGGCGAGCCCAAGAGACTGGTCGTGCTGGAAAAATGGGGGCACTACGAGGTCTATGCCGGAGACGCGTTCGATCAGGTGATGGGGCCGACCCTTGCGTGGTACCGGCAGTATTTGCCGGCCCGGTAGGGGCGCGGTTGCCGTATTCGCACATCGCGACGGAGGAGAAAATTCTCCCCCTCCCCTTGCGGGAGGGGGCCGGGGGGAGGGGTTTTCGCGCAATGTCCGTGCGAAATTATCCCTCCCCCCAACCCCTCCCGCAAGGGGATGGGGAGAATTTTCTCTCGTCCGCACCTCGTTCTGAGATGCGTGTACACCTCGCTGCGCCGCCCGCCTACATCATCCGTTCGTGCGGTTCCAGCACATAGCGTGCGGGTTCGCCCGCCAGGACCCGGTGGACATTCACCGCCGCCCGCCGCAATGCCGCCGAGCTGGTGCCCGGCACCGAGGCCGAATTATGTGGGGACCCGATCACATTCGGCAGGGTCAGGAACGGGTGGTCCATGCGGAAATGGCCGTGGCGGACCGGCTCGATCCACCACGCGTCGATGCAGGCGACGAAATTCGGATGCGCCTGCAGATGTGCGAACAGGGCCGCCTCGTCGATGACCTCCCCGCGGGCCAGGTTCACCAGGATCGCGTCCTCCTTCATCAGACCCAGTTCCCGGGCACCCAGCAAGCCCAGCGTCTGAGGCGTCAGCGGCGTGCTGATCACCAGGACATCCGACACTGCCAGCAATTCGTCCAGTCGGTCGATGGTGCCGATCCAGTCGGTCGGTTCATCGCTGGCCCCGCGGCGGTTGACGGCGTGGACGCGCATGCCGATCGCGCGCATCAGGCGGGCGGTTGCCTCGCCGATGCCGCCGAAGCCGAGGATGCCGCAGACGCGTCCTGACAGGGAGCGGTTGCGTTTGTGCTGGTTGAACTCGCCGCGGGTCAGCGCGTTGTGCTCGACCAGCAGGCGTTTGGCGGCCGCAAGGGCCATGGTCAGCGCGTGTTCCGCCATCGGTTCGGCATAGGCGCCGCCATTACTGGCGACAGGCAGGGCAGGGGGCAGGGACTTCGTCGGCACGAAGTCGATGCCCGCGTTCACGAACTGGATCAGGCGCGCGTTGCCGATCAGGCTCGGTTCCTCGCCATGCAACTCCTTGGCGGTGTTGCGGGCCAGGAGCACGGTTGCGTCCCGCAACGCCGCCGTCCGGCCCGCGTCATCCAGGTCGGCCAGATAGACCGGCTCCGCCGCGCCGCCCAAGGCTTCCGTCAGCACGGCCCGGTCCCCAGGATTCATGGCATAGGTCACGACGAGCGTGGGCATGGCGGCGAACTCCTTAGAACCAACCCGCCTTGTTTACCTCATTGCGCAACGCCCGTCCCGCGGCGAAAGATCGGCAGTTGTCCACCATGATCTGGAAGCGCCGATCGTTCAGATACGGGCCATAGCCCGCCATGTGCGGCGTCATCAGCACATTCGGCATCGTCCACAGCGGATGTTCGGCCGGCAACGGCTCCTGCTCATAGACGTCCAGCGCGGCGCCGGAAATCGTGCCGGCGCGCAGCGCGTCCACCAGGTCGTCCAGCTTCGTGGTCATGCCGCGACCGATATTGATGAAAAAGGCCGATTTCTTCATTTTCGCGAAACGGTCGCGGTTGAAGAAACCTTCGGTGGCCGGTGTATGCGGGACCGTCAGGATCACGAAATCGGCGCGCGGCAGCAGGGAGTCCAACGCTTCCGGCGGATGCAGTTCGCTCACGCCCGCGGGTGGCGACGCCTTACGCGCATCGGTGGCGAGAACGGTGACACCGAAGGCGGCAAGCAGGCGGGCGGTCTCGGCGCCGATACCACCGACACCGACGATCAGCGCGGTGGCTTCCGGCAAATGCACAACCCCCAGGTCTTCGCTGGGCTTCCTCCATTCCCGGCGCAACTGCTGCGGGATGTAGACATGCAGGCCGCGCGCGAAGGCGAGCACGAACGACAGAATATGCGCACTGATATGGTCGTTGAAGATTTCCCGGAAATTGGTCACCGCTAGGGGATGGGCGATCAGTTCCGGATAGTAGTATCCGGCCGCCGGAGCCGCCTGGGGTGCCTGCAACCAACGCAGGCGAGTGGCCTTGGCCAGCAGGTCGGCGCCCAGCCAGCCGAACGCGGCCTCGGCATCGACGATTTCGCGCGCCGCGGTTTCGGCGTCCTCGGCCACGACGACGCGGGCTTCGGGCACTTCGGCGGCCAGCCGCGCGCCCCAGTCGCGGGTGGTGGCGCTCTGCGGCGGCAGCATGACGAACTTGAAGGAGTTGGCACCGGACATGGCATTCGGTCCTTATGACGATTGGCGGGGTATGGGCGTGACCAGATTTCCGCGGACGGAGAAAATTCTCCCCCCCCTCCCCTTGCGGGAGGGGGTTGGGGGGAGGGGATTCAGGCAGAGTTCGGGCATCCTTAACCCTCCCCCCACCCCCTCCCGCAAGGGGAGGGGGAGAGTTTTCTCCGTCCGTGAGTTGGCGCCCTCAGTTGCGGAAGCGCGGCATCACTGCCTCGCACATCATCCGCAGCGAGTCGTTGACCTGGCCATGTGGAATCCGCATCCCGCAATTCATCTCCGCCAGGATGCCTTCCAGGCCCAGCTCCCGCTGCAACTGGCCGAGCCGGTCGGTGACCATGGCGGGGGTGCCGACGATGATCTTGCTCCGCAGCACCTCGTCGTAGTCGATATTCATCAATCGCTGGCCCCGCTCGGCCCGATTCTCGATCGCGCGGGCACCTTCCTGGCTGGCGGATTGCTCGATCCGTTCCCCCAGATAGCGGTAGAAATTCATCACACTCTCACGGGGTTCCTCGCGCGCCTGGGCTTCGGTCTCGGCGACGTAAACCGGTACCCGCAGATAGACGCGGCCGTTGCCAGGATGGCCGGCGGCGGCCCAGGCTTCGCGGTAGACGCGCAGATTCGGCACCAACTCGGTCAGATCGCCCAACCGGGTGGCGACGAAGATCGGATAGCCTTCCCGGCCCGTCTGCTCAAACGTATCGGGGCTGTTCACCGCGATCCGCAGTTCGGGGTAGGGGGCCTGGTAGGGCTTCGGCACCAGACAGATATCGTCGAAATGATAGAACTGGCCGTCGAAGGAGAAGCGTTCCTGCGTCCATGCGCGCCGGAGGATTTCCAGCACCTCCGCAAACCGCTCCCGGCTTTCGGCATAGGAGATCCCATAGGCCTGGTAGGTGCGCGGGAAGCCGCTGCGCCCGACTCCGAAAATCAGGCGGCCATGGCTGATATGGTCGACCGTGGCCGCTTCCTCGGCGATGCGCAGGGGATGGCAGAGCGGCAGAACCTGCACCGCGATGCCGATCTTCATGCGCTTGGTGCGGGTGGCGATGGCACTGGCGATGCTCAACGGCGCGGCCAGGACCGAGCGTTCCGGCGCGGTGTGCAACTCCGCCAGCCACATCACATCCAACCCGGCTGTCTCCGCCGCGTCCACGAGTTCGAATGACTCGGTGAACGCGTTCGCCTCGCTCTGACCAACCCGGCGCTGAAATTCGTGGAACATGCCGAATTCCATCTCGCGTCTCCCCTGTTGTGGGTAAAGCGTTGATCCGTTTGCGGCTGTTCGCAAGCCCTATTCGCGGCGGCTATTCGTTCGTCGCATCGAAGCCACCTTCGGCTGGTGGTGTGGCGATCGGCAGCCGGACTACGGCGTCGGACCCGGCACCTGCCTCCGTCTCGAACCGCAGATCGCCGCCATGGGCCCGGATGATCTGGTAGGCCAGCGGCAGGCCCAACCCGATCCCGCGCAAATGGGCACCATCGGCCGAGAGCGCCTCGAACGGCAGCATGAACCGTGCCATATCGTCGGTGGTCATGCCCTTGCCGCTATCGGCGATGCGGATTTCCAACCAGTTGTCGTCGGTTGGATAGGCGGATACCCGCACCGTGTCCGCATCCCGTGTCAGGTTGATGGCGTTGCCGACCAGACTGGACAGTGCTCGCCACAGCCGCGGCCGGTCGCCCAAAATGGGGGGCAGGATCGCGGGCATGTCGGCTTCCAGCTTGACACCGTCCTTCGATCTGTCGCCCCCTAAATTGCGCGTGAGCGATTGGACCAGTCCGCGCATATTCACCCACTGGCGGTTCAGATCCATCTGGCCCGCGTCGGCACGGGCGTATTCCAGCACATCGTCGATCTGCCCGAGCAAATCCCCGCCGCTTCGTATGATCGTGCGGGCATATTCAGCGTATTCAGGGGCACCGATCGGGCCGTGGATTTCCTCCGCGATCAAATGAGCGAAGTTGATCACCGCATTCAACGGCGTCCGCAGATCGTGGCTCACCGCCGCCAGAAACTGCGATTTCGCTCGGCTTGCCTGTTCCGCGGCTTCCCGCGCCAGACGCAGTTCTTCCTGCATCCGTTTCTGGTCGGTGATTTCCACCCGCAGCGCCACGCGGTTGCCGCCTGACGTGCGCTGCACGCGGATCATGTACCATCGGTTGGTCCGAGGATCCCGGATCTCTCGCGGCGGTGCTTCAGGTGCCTCGAATTCCCGGATGCGGGTGGCGGTGAAGGCGCTGTGATCGGTCTTGGCGCGGGGATCCACAACCGTGCCTGCCTGTAACGAAAGGCCCAACACGTCCTCGTAGCGGAGTCCGCGCAAGGACGTGTCGGGCGGAAGGTGCGGGAAGAATGCGTGATAGGACCGGTTCGCCAGCACGAACGTCCGGTGCGGATCATACACGACGACGGTGCCGTCGATCGCATCCAGGGTTTCACGAAGGATGGCGTTTTCCCGTCGCAGGGCCGCGATTTCGTCAGCTTCGTCGCCCTGTCCCATGCAAGCGCTCACCTCTTTCCAAGCAGGCGTTCAATGCCGAAACGGCCAGGCCCAGCGTTCCGAGAGCGGTGGCCGGTCCCTTCGATCACGAGGCGGGGAACACCGTATCAAGGCGCGGGCGTTCCCGTCCGGTGCTGTCATCCTTCGGAGTCGCGGCTCCCACCCGCTCTAAATCGCCGGCAGTCAACCTTAGTTCCGATCATAGGTCTCACGGGATTCGGATCACAACTTTGCCGACATGGGTCTGGCCGGTCAGATAGCGGTAGGCCTCGCGTGCCTCCGCGAACGGAAACACCCTATCGATCACCGGACGAATGGCATGGAGGGTCATGGCCTGGTTCATCGCCTCGAACATCTGGCGAGAGCCGACATAGATCCCGCGCAGGATAACGTTACGGCGCAGCACCGGGGTGGGGTTGATCTCGCCGCCAGTCAGCACGCCGATCAGATGCACCTGCCCGCCCATCCGGGTTGCCTCGACTGACCGAGGCAGGGTTCCGGCGCCGCCCACTTCCACCACATGGTCCACGCCCCGCCCACCGGTCAGCCGCAAAACCTCGGTCTGCCATTCCGGATGCTGCCTGTAGTTCACCCCGTCCGACGCGCCGAGGGCGTGCGCCTGAGCCAGCTTCGTGTCCGACGACGATGTGGCGATCACCCGCGCGCCGGCCGCATGCGCGAACTGGAGCGCGAACATCGACACGCCGCCGGTGCCGAGCACGAGGATGGTTTCGCCGGAGCGGAGGGGTTTGCCGGCGTAGAGAGCGTTCCATGCAGTCACGCCGGCACAGGGCAGGGTGGCGCCTTCCTCGTAGGACAAGTGGTCCGGCAGATGCACGACGCCATGCTGGTCGAACACCACATACTCGGCCAGCACCCCGTCGATCGACCCGCCGCGGGAGCTGTCCACGTGATAGGGCTCGATATCCCCGCCCAGCCAATCCTGCATGAACAGGCCGGCCACACGATCGCCGGTCTTGACGCGGGACACGTCGGGGCCGGTTTCCACGACCTGCCCGGCGCCGTCGGACAGCGGGATCAGATTGGTTGGCAGCGGGCCGCGCGCCGGGCTGCCCTTGGCGACGTTCAGATCGCGATAGTTCAGGGAGGCCGCATGCATGCGGACCAGGATCTGACCGCGCCCAGGTCGGGGCATGTCCCCTTCCCGCATTTCCAGGGTGTCGATTCCCGCGGCCTTGGGGAAGCAGTAGAGTTTCATGGGCATGGGTCCATTAGAGCGTGATCACGCGGAACCGAGCATGCCTCCGCGTGCATTGCGTGATGAGCCGCACTTCTAAAGCGGCGTTCGGTTTTCAGTCCGTTCGATTTTCAGTCAGGATGACCTCGATCTAATAGCCGCGGATGGTATCGAACCGGTTGGGCAGGTCCTTGCCGTCGCGATAGGCGCGTAGGTTGGCCAGGAAAATGTCCAGGCTATACGGATTGTAGGTCGCCGGATCGTCAGCCGAGGTATGCGGGCTGATGATCAGGTTTGGCGTGAACCACAGCCGGTGTCCGTCGGGAATGGGCTCCGGCGTGAAGACGTCCAGAACCGCGCCGGACAGATGGCCGGTGTCGAGCAGGTCGCACAGCGCGTCCTGATCGACCAGCTCTCCCCGCCCCATGTTGACGATACCCGCGCCGGCCGGCAGCAGGCCCAGGCGATGCCTGTCCACAAGGCCCCTGGTGGCGGCTGTCAGCGGGCAGGCGAGCACCAGGAATTCGGTTTCCGGAAGGATGGCATCGATCTGGCCGGTGTCGACGACCCGCGCGCAAGCCGGATGTGGCGCCGGGTTCGCGCGCACGCCGGTCACCGTCATGCCGAAGCGGGCGGCCTGCTGGGCGATGGCGCCGCCCAGGGTGCCAAGCCCCACCACCGTGACGGATCGATGCGTCAGCACCGCGCCCCAGATTTTGCGCCATTGTCCGGCTCGCTGATGGGTCACCATTTCCGGCACCCGGTTGGCGAGCATCAGGATCGACATGATCCCGAACTCTCCGGACTTGGTGGCATGGGTGCCGCGGTTGTTCATCAGGACGACACCCGGGGGCAGCCAGTCATATGGCGCCAGCCGATCGAGGCCGGCATTGGTGACGAACAGCAGTTTCAGGTGGGGCGCCGCACAGGGGAAGCGGTCGCGGACGACGCCGGCATCGCAGATCAGGGCTTCGGCGGATTGTATCGCGGTGGCGAAGTCGTGGGCATCGCCGCCGACCGTGATCGTGTGACCGCTCCCGATATCCCGCGCCCGCTCGGCCGCCGCGTTCCACATGGACGCCGAGAAGTGGAACAGTGGGTCATTGGTCGGGTTTTGCAGATGAATGCGCATAAGCGGCAGGGTGCCACGGCTCGCTGTTGTTGGACAGATGGGCCGCTCTTGGCACGGAATGTGCTGATCCAGGCGTGGGGGGAAGGGGATCGGCCGGATGCGCCGGAGACGGCCGGCGGTGCGACATTCTCCCCCATCCCTTGTGGACTTTGGCCGCGGTTGACCCCGCTGCACCACACCCGCCGGCAAGTAGCCCGGATAGGATAGCGATCCTGGTGTGGCTTCATCGAAAGGAGGCGAAAGCTTGTTTCCAATTCTCGCAATTGCCTCGGCCGTCAGTGCAACGGCCGCGGTTATCAAAGGCGCCGTCTGGTTGGCGGACCAGTTGTCCAGCGACGGCAAGGCCGGCCAGATTGCCGAAAAGGGGGTGCCAAAGTCCGGTGATGCGGCGGTTTCAGGGCCGTTCCAGGCCGCCTTGTCGGCACAAATGGCCGGGCAAACCATGCCGGGTGCGCCAACCGTGTCACCGGTGAGCGTGGCCCCGTCCCCACCTGGCGCGGCGGTTTCGGCCGATGCAACGGTCGCGACCCTGCAACTTTCAAAGGAGGATGTGCGGGCCAGGGTGCAGGCCGGAATGACGGCCTATGGCCGGGTCGGCGACCGCCAACCGGAGCACAGGGGACAGTCCGATGAGCATTCCGTACCCTCGGGGGGACGCGCAAGGCCGCACGAGGCCGACCGTGTGGAGCGCGCCGAATACGCGGCCGGGATGGCCGGTAGCAGGTCCGCCGACCGCCCGCTTGGGTGATTCCCCGTTGGTGATCCCAGGGTGATTCCCCCGGGTGATCCTCAGGGTGATCCCTGGGTGATCCCCTTGGGTGATCCCATGGTGATCCCCTTGGGTGATAATTGACCGGCGCCGAGGCAACCGGGAGCGGGGCCTGAGCTTATCGGTCTGCTGGTCCGCTGAACCCCAGTGGGCCCAACCCGACTGGGCCCAACCCGACTGGGCCCGACCCGGGTGGGCCCAACCCCAGTCGGCCCAGCCCCGGCAGCTTGATCGCCGGGCGGCGCACGTCCACGCCCAGGACCGCGCCGAGGATGTTCAACTCCACCCCTTCCACCCACCCGAATGCGATGCCGCCATAGCCGGCCAGGTTCAGCCGGATGCCGGTGCCGGCATGGGTCGTGCGCAGCCAGCGCCC
The DNA here is from genome assembly GCA_945871455.1 of Asaia bogorensis. Lineage (GTDB taxonomy): Bacteria > Pseudomonadota > Alphaproteobacteria > Acetobacterales > Acetobacteraceae > Rhodopila. Next base: position 3,112 of record CAMBXJ010000056.1, on the reverse strand, counting down.
GTCATAGGGGTAGTCCTTGCCGATCGCGGTGGGCGGCAACGCGGCCTTGATGCGCGGTTCGGCATCCATGATCGCGGAGATGAAGGTGTTGGAATTGGGTCCCGGCCATGGTCGGTAGTCGCCCAGGGCCTTGAGCGTGAAGCCGTCGATGGCGCGCTCGATCCCCGGAATCAGGGCCGCCGCCGCTTCGTCGTTGGCCGCGAACACCGTGTCGGGCGTGTGGCCGAACCAGCGTCCGTCCGGCTCGAACCCGTTCTTGCGCAGCGGTTCGCCCCAGGCCGTGTAGTCGTATCGCGTATAGGCCGCGGCTCCGGCCGGTTTGAACACGATCCAGCAATGCGTGGCGAAGATGCCGCGCCACCGCACGGTCTGGGCGGAAAAGATGCGGACGATGGCCCCCTGTTCGGGCGTTGGCGGTGGCAGCAACCCGGTGCTGGACCGATCGGCCGTCCACCAATTCGGGTCGCCGCCTCTCGCATGGTAAATCAGCGCCGACGTCGCGAGGGGCAGCAGGAAGAACAGGCCGAACAGCGACAGGGCGGTCTTGAGCAACGACGGCATGGCATGACCAATATGGCGGGGGTGTTCGGATCCGCTCCGGTCCCCGTCGAGGAGTCGTTCGGAGCGATCCGCCGCTTATTCTACATCGGCACGTCGCCTTTCAGCATGATCCGATACAGATAGCGGAGCTGATCCATATCGTAGTCCCCGTTCGCCTTGTGCAAGAGACAGCGATTGTCCCACATGACCAGATCGCCCACCCGCCATTTGTGCCGGTACTGATGGCGCTCCTCGGTTGCATGGGCCAGCAGGTCGGCGAGCAATGGCAGGGCCTCCCGGTGATCGAGGCCGAGTATCCCCTCGATCCGAATCGGATTGACATAGAGCGCCTTGCGTCCACTTTCGGGATGGGTTCGCACGATGGGGTGCAGCACTGCGTTGGGTACCCGTTCCTTCGCCGCATCCGGCAGGCTCATGAGTTTTCGCTGGCTGTGGCTGCTCTGATAGACGTGGATCGCCTGCAAATCCTGTAGCCGGTTGCGCATCGCCTCGGGCAGTGACGCATAGGCCGCCTGCATGTTGGCATATTGGGTATCGCCGCCGTTATCCGGCAGCTTGACCGCGTGCAGCACCGTCGCCTTGGGCGGTCGCACATCGTTGGAATGATCGGTGTGCCAGCCCTCGCCGGGGATGTAGCGGCTTCCGTCCGGGAATTTGTCCTGGTTGGAGATGTAATGGATCTCCGGGCAATCGGGCAGGGCGAAGCGGGTGTTGTGCTGGGGAAACACCTCCCCGAACAGCTTCACGGCGTCCAGCACCTGGTGGGGAGCCAACGACTGGTCGCGGATGACCAGCACGCTGTGATCCACGAACGCCTGGTTCAACGCGCGTTTCGCGGCTTCGTCGACCGGACCGGTCAGGTCGATGCCGACCACTTCGGCGCCGGTATGGTCCGACAATTTGGTGATTGTGTAGCGCATCCTGGCCCTCCCGCCATTTGATCGCCTTATGAGCGGCCTTGCCGGCGGAGCCTGCATGGTCTCCGTCAGTGGCCGGATCCGACCCGCGACGCGATCAGAGCGATTGCCATCGCGCCGCCGCCTCGTCGTCCGCTTCCCGAGCCTCCACCCAGGCGCCCTGACCGTCGACGGATTCTTCCCGTTTCCAGAATGGCGCCTTCGTTTTCAGCCAGTCGATCAGGAACGCGGTCGCGTCCAGTGCCGCCTGTCGATGCGACGATGCGGCGATCACCAGGACGATGTTCTCGCCCACCCGCAAGGTGCCGACGCGGTGAATCACCGTACATCCCAGCAGGGGCCAGCGGGCCTCGGCGCTGGCGACGATCCGCTCGATGGCGCGTTCCGTCATGCCTGGATAGTGTTCGAGGGTCATGGCAACCACGGGGGCCACCCCGGGGGCTACCCCAGGGGCCACCATACCGGCCACCCCAGGGTCCTCCACCCCAGGGTCCCCCACTGGCGGGGACGCGGCGGCGTCCTTCGGGCCCGGCTGGGCCCGCACCGTGCCGATGAAGCAGCCGATACCGCCGATATCGGTGCGTCCGGCGGTCAGGGCGGCAATCTCGGCGCCGGTATCGAAATCCTCGGTCTGCACGGAGATGCGCGCCATTGTCGCTGCCTAGCCGCCGGTCACGGGGGGGAAGAAGGCGATCTCATCGCCCGGGTGGATCGGCGCATCCGGGTCGGCGAACTCCTGGTTCACCGCGCAACGCACGGTTCGGCGGTTCTGGAAGGCCGTGGCGTAGCCGGGGCCGCGATCCACCAGGTGCGCCACCAGATCGGCAACGGTGCGGACACAAGCCGGCAGGTCCAGTTCTTCCTGTGACCGGCCGACCCGTTCCCGCAACCAGGCGAAGTACAGAATGGTGAGAGGCTTGCTCATGCCGATTTATATGGGACCGCACGCGGCGATCGCACGGGCGGGAACAAGCGCGGCGTGCGCATGCCTGGAAAGAAAGGCGGCGGGAGCGGGCATCATCTTGGCGTCGGCACGGTTTCGATTCGCCCGTCGGAATGGATGATCGTGCTGGTGCCGTTGCCGTTCGGCACGACGATCGCCGATCCGCCACCCGGCGTGGTGGTGGTCTGATACCCCGGTCCGCCACCACTCGTGACCCCTGGACCGCTCGGTGCCTGGATGATCCGACCGCTCGGATCTCTTGCGGGCGGCGGGGCCATCGGCGTCGAACTCTGGGGGATTTGCGGTAGCTGCGGTGGCAGTTGGCCGGTGACGGGAGGCGAGGACCCGCGCGGCCGCGGGATCGTCTCCGACAGGTCCACATTGGTATCTCGCTCGATATCCAACAGGCTCGGCGTCGGCGGCAAGGGGCCAGGCCAGATATTGCCGGGCTCTGGCAGCAGCGGGTCCGCGGCACTGCCGAACCCCATGACCCGGCGCATGTTCTCGCCGTCGCCAGGCGGCGTGTTCGGGCTGTACCCCCCGGTCAGCGGCGGGTTCCACCAGGTATTATGACCACAACCACTGAGCACCAGGGTCAGGCTGAGCAGGGCGATACGCCGCATGCAAAAAGGCTCCCGAGGGGTTGAGGCGGTTAAGGTCAAGGGATCTCCGGCAAGGACCGGGCGACCAT